>JAPPPC010000212.1:0-5278 GCA_028817685.1 Rhodospirillaceae bacterium | reverse complement strand
GCCCAGCATGGTGACATCGATATGCCCGCCGCGGATCATGGCGAAGGCCATGGCGGATTCGGAGAGGGTCGCACCCGGCTTGAGGGTCACCTTCTGACTGCCGGCATCGACCAGATCCGGGTCGGCTTCGTTCTCGCTCGCCACGGGCCCAACGCCGACGATGCCGTTTTCGGTCTGGAACATGAATTCGCGGTCTTCGGGTGCGTAGTTGGCAGCCAGCACCGGCATGCCGAGGCCAAGATTGACATAACCGCCGGCCGGCAAATCCTGGGCCGCGCGCCAGGCGATCTGATCTCTGTTCAAGCGATCCATTCTTAGTCTCCCTACCGCTCGTCCGGCACCGCGATCACGCGCTGCACGAAGATTCCCGGGATATCGACCTCGCGCGGGTCCAGCGGGTCGTCGCGGACCTCGTCGACTTCGACGACGGCAATGTCGGCCGCCATTGCCATCGCCGGGCCGAAATTCGATTGCGTGCCGACGAAGCTGACATTGCCCCATCGATCCGCGACTGTGGCCCGCATGATCGCAAAATCGGCGGTCAATGCCGGTTCCAACACGCAGGGACGGCCGTCGAACTCCCGGACTTCCTTACCCTCGGTCAGTTTCGTACCGACCCCGGTGGGCGTGAAATAAGCCGGGATTCCCGCGCCACCGGCGCGAATGCTCTCCGCAAATGTCCCTTGCGGCAAGATCTCGGCGTCCAGGAACCCCTCTTCGACCTGATATTCGTAAACCGCCGTCCCCTTGCCACGGCTGCGCGCGGCGGAACTGACGGTTTTGATGACACGGCGGTCGGTGAACAGCGCCGGCGCATAGGTTTCGATGAAGCGCAGGCTGTTTAAGATCAATGTCAGGTCGCCGGCGCCGCTTGCCTCCAGCGCCCGGATCAGAACGACCGGCAGCCCCGCACCGCCAAAGCCGCTGACCATCACTTTCGCACCATCCGCAATACCCGCGAAGGCCTCTTCGACCGTGGCAATTCGCTTGTCGATCATCCGCGTATCCAAGTTGAAATACAGTCCGCGCATGGTAGTCGACGGCACCGTCCGGGCAAACAGGGGACCGCCGCAAAAAAGCAGGCCGCACAAGGCGGCCTGCAGGGAGGAGAACGCGCGGCGCTGGGAGCCGCGACGTCGCGAATGCGAAGAAAGACTATTTACGGAAGACGCGGCGGAAGGAGTTCAGCACGGTGTCGACCTGTTGCCGACGGCTGCGATGGACCATACGCCGTACCTCAGAGTCGGTCGGCAGCGCACCGGAAGGCAAGGGGGCGATCGCGTTGATGCCGTGATTGTAAGCCATTTTCTACACTCCTTTTCGTTCGTTCAAACCAACCGGACCGACATTAGAAAATCTTTACTAATTCCAATTTTTCTAATCCGTCATCGGTTAGGTTTCTGTATAACCCTTTGTTGAAATGAAATGTATGTGATCTAAATATTCCTTACAAACGATGATTTTTCATAAGTGATTTTAGTTTTTCTAAAACATGGACAGTGATGGATGCCCTCGCGACTACCCCCTCTGAACGCCCTGCGCGCCTTCGAAGCATCGGCGCGGCACCGCAGCTTCAGCCGTGCCGCGGAAGAGCTGAACGTCACACCCGCCGCGATCAGCCACCAACTCAAGGCGCTGGAGGAATACCTGTCGGCCAAGCTGTTTACCCGGGCGAACCGGACCCTGATGCTCACCCAGGCCGGCCAGTCGCTGCTGCCCGGCATCCATAAGGGATTTACCGCCTTCAACGAGGCGATGGAGGCATTCGGCCTGTACGACCAGACCGGCATGCTGACGGTCGCCGTCACGCCCTCTTTTGCCGCGAAGTGGCTGGTGCACCGGATCGAGCATTTCAACCGCGCCTATCCGGACGTGGATATCCGCATGACCACGAGTATGAACCTGTCGGACTATGCTCGCGACGGCATCGAGATCGGCGTGCGCTACGGCAAGGGCGACTATGGGGGCCTGTTGTCGGAGCATCTGCTGTCGACCGAGATCATCCCGGTCTGCAGCCCCCGGCTGTTGACCGGTTCACGGCGCCTCGAATCGCCGGCGGACCTCGCAAGCGTCACATTGCTGCACGATGACAGCCACCGCCACGAGGAGATGTATCCCGACTGGGCGATGTGGCTGCGGGCAGCCGGCGCGCCCGAGGTCGACCCGACGCACGGGCTGCGCTGCGACACGGCGGGCGAGACCCAGAACGCTGCCGTCGAAGGCGTTGGGGTCGCATTGGGCCGCACGACCCTCGTCTCCGACGATGTCGAAGCCGGCCGGCTCGTTCGGCTGTTCGATCTGGTTCTGCCGTCGGACTTCGCCTATTGGATCGTCTACACGGAGACAAGTATCAAGCGCCCCAAAGTGAAGGCGTTCCGCGACTGGCTAAAAGCGGAAGGAGAAGCCTACCAGGCGGCGCAGGAGACCTAGGTTTTTGCCGGCCCGGCCAAGGCATCCTGCAGCAGATCTTCCGGGATATCGTCGAATGAAGCGTGGTTCAGCGCGTAGAGCCGCGCATAGAGACCCTTACGGGCGATCAGCTCATCATGGGTTCCTGTCTCGACGATGCGCCCCTGCTGCAGCACGATGATCCGGTCCGCGCCGCGGATCGTCGCCAACCGGTGCGCAATGACGATCCCGGTGCGGCCCTTCAGCAGACGCTTCAACGCCGTCTGAATCTGCCGTTCGGTATAGCTATCGATGTTCGCCGTCGCCTCGTCGAGGACGAGAATTTTGGCATCGGCGACGAGGGCGCGGGCGAAGCTCAGCAACTGCCGCTGGCCCAGCGACAGATTCCGACCCTGCTGTTCCAGCATCGTATCGTAGCCGCCCGGCAGCTGCGCGATGAAGTCATGCGCCCCGACGACCCTGGCGGCATGCTCGACATCCGCGCGGGTCGCCCCGGCGGTGCGGTAACAGATATTCTCGTAGATGGTACCCGTGAACAGGAACGGATCCTGCAGCACCATGGCAATGTGCCGGCCCAACGATGCCTTTGCGTAATCACGCACATCGCGTCCATCGATGGTCACCGCTCCGTCCCAAACATCGTAGAACCGATGCAGAAGGGCGGTGATGCTCGTCTTGCCGGACCCCGTGGGCCCGACCAAGGCGACCGTCTCGCCGCGATTTACCGCGAAATCGACGCCTTTCAGGATCGGCTGGTTCTTGGTGTAGCCGAAGGTCACCTCCTGGAAGGCGATGTCCCCGTCGACCGTCTGCGGGTCGGCCGCATCCGGCTTGTCGGTGATGGCCAGCGGGACCTCCAGCACTTCGAAGATGCGCTGCCCGGACGCCATGGCGCGCTGCATGATGCTGTACTGAATGGTCAGCGACCGGATCGGATCGAAAAACCGCTGCACGTAGAACAGGAATGCGACCATCACGCCGATATCGAGCGCATTGTCGAGCACCTGGCTGCCGCCGACCACGACGACGACTCCCATCGCCGCCCCGGTAAGCGTGTCGACGACCGGCACCATGGCCTGGGCGAATTTTGCCGAACGCAGATGCGCACGCAGATTTTCCCGCGCCTTGTCGTCATACAGCGTAAAATTCACATCCTCGCGCCCCATCCCCTGCACGGTGCGCACCGCGTGGATCCCTTCGGCCAGGGCGCCGTTGGTGATGGAATTGGTTTCGCGCGCGCGGCGGAACGCGACGCGGGCACGCGGTAGCCAGATCAACCGAACGATCAGCAGGGTTGGCACCACGGCGAGGGTCAAAAGTCCGAGCTCGAAATCCAGCGTGAGCATGATGATCACGATGCCGAACAGCAGGACGAGGTCGCCAACGGCGGTGATCGAATTCTCCAGGAACTCCTGCAACGCGTTCACGTCGCCCTGCAGACGCGACATCAACCGGCCGATCTCGGTTTTGTCCATGAAAGACAGCGCGACATGCTGCAGATGTGCGAACATCGCGCGCCGCAAGTCGAAAATAACCCGCTCTCCCGTCAGCCCGACGATGCGGTCCTGCAGGTAATTGGCCGCGTAATTGACCGTGATCACCGCCGCGAAAATCGCGATCGCCAAGGTCAGAAGGAAGGTGCCGGCATTCTCCGACACAAGCGCCTCGTCAATCGCGTATCGAATGATCAGCGGGATGGAAAGCTGCGCGCCGGTGAACACGAGAACGGCGCCGAGCGCCACGTAAATGCGTTTGCGGTAGGGATACACATAGGACAAGAACCGACGGATGACCCGGCCGTCGAAAGCCGCACCGAACATCTCCTCGTCGGTGCTGATCTGCGAGCCGACGACTGCGCGCGGCGGCCGCTCGCCACCTGGGGTGCCCGACAACGCCGTCATTCGGCCGCCCCTGGCAATGCCTCGACATCCTCGCCGTCCTGGTTTTGCAGCGCGTGCAGCGCCGCGTAGCGCCCGTCCTCCGCGATGAGCGCGTCGTGGGTGCCGCGTTCGACGATACGGCCCGCTTCGAGAAACACGATCTCGTCCGCGTGACGCAACGCCCCGAGACGATGGGAGATAACGATCGTCGCGCAGTTCTCCATATGCGGCTTGAGGGCTGCCCGGATTCGCTGCTCGGTCTCTGCATCGATCGCAGCGGTCGAATCATCGAAGATCAAAACGGCGGAACGGAGCATGGCGGCCCGGGCAATCGCGACACGCTGCTTCTGCCCACCGGACAAAGAGACGCCGCGTTCGCCAACCAAGGTGCCAAATCCATCCGGTAATTGATCAACAAACCCGTCTATCTGCGCCACCGAAGCGGCGCCTTGAATCATCTCGTCATCGGCCCAAGGGTTGCCGTACGCGATGTTGTTCTCCAGAGACGCCGTGAACAGAAACGGGTCCTGTTGAACGACGCATACGGCTTGCCGGAGCGATGCGATGTGCACGTCGCGAATATCTTGGCCGTCGATCGTGATCCGCCCGTCGGTCGGGTCGTAGTAACGCGGCAGCAGGTTCGCGATGGTCGACTTACCGCTGCCGGGCCGTCCGACAATTCCCAATGTCTTACCGCGCCCGACTTCGAACGAAACACTGCGCAACACCGGTGGCGCGCCATCACCGGTATAAGAGAAGGAGACGTCCTCAAACTGCACGGTGCCCTCACGCAAATCCAGCGCCGGCGCATCCCGTTGGTCGCCGATCACAGGCACCAGGTCGAGCACAGCGAAAAGACGGGAACCACAGGTCGACGCGCGCGCGATCGAATTCACCAGGAGACCCAGTTGGCGAACGGGCGCCTGCAAAATGGTGATGAAGGTGAGGAAGACGGTCAGCGTCCCCACCGTCATCGATCCGTCCAGAAC
>JAPPPC010000775.1 GCA_028817685.1 Rhodospirillaceae bacterium | reverse complement strand
TCCGAATCAAGACAACGCGCAAACACATAAAGAGTTTCGCGATGCATGGATTTAGAGGCGTTACGCGTTACCGTGCGATTTGGATTTCGGATACCCATCTCGGGACGAAGGGATGCAAGGCCGATTTTCTCCTGGATTTCCTGAAGCACACCGAATGCGACTCGCTTTATCTGGTTGGTGACATCGTAGACGGGTGGCGGTTGAAGTGGTCGTGGTATTGGCCAGATCGGCATAACGAAGTTGTCGGCAATATTCTCGATAAGGCGAAATCCGGCACCAAGGTCGTTTACGTGCCCGGCAATCACGACGAGATGCTGCGCGGTTATACTGGAATTCAGCTCGGTGGGATCGACGTTCAGCGGGAATGCATCTACGAAGCGTCTGACGGGCGGAAATACTTGGTTACTCATGGCGACGATTTCGATGTCGTCGTCAAATACGCGAAGTGGATCGCGCTACTAGGCGATTGGGCATACACGGTCCTGCTCGCGCTCAACAATCATCTGAACGATGCGCGCAAGGCGTTCGGTTTGCCCTACTGGTCGTTGTCGGCCTATCTCAAAGACAAGGTCAAGAATGCGGTCGAATATGTCAGCGCCTTCGAGGCGGCGTTGGCCGCGGAAGCCCGAAGCCGGGACTTGGATGGCGTGGTATGTGGGCACATCCACCGCGCTGAGATACGCGACTTCGACGGCGTCCAGTACATGAACTGCGGTGACTGGGTCGAAAGCTGCACTGCGTTGGCGGAGACTGGCAGTGGCCAGTTCGAGATCCTGCACTGGGCCGCCGTCGAACGGGAACGCGCGTTGCTGCCGGCCGCCGCATGAGAATCGCTATCGTATCCGACGCTTGGCGCCCGCAGATAAACGGTGTCGTCCGTACATTGGAAACGGTAATCGGGGAACTACGCGCGCTGGGTCACACGGTTACCTGCATTGGGCCAAACCGCTTCCGCACGATCCCTTGTCCGACCTACCCGGAGATACGTCTTGCGATCAACGCGCCGTGGCGGATGAAAAGGGAACTGGAACCGTTTCAGCCCCAAGCTATCCATATCGCGACTGAAGGACCGCTGGGCATGGCCGCACGCCGTTACTGTCTGAAACGCAGTCTTCCCTTCACCACGGCCTACCACACGCGATTCCCGGAATATATCCACGCCCGGACCCGCATTCCCGTCGCGCTGACCTACGCGATGCTGCGTCGGTTTCACCGGCCGTCGCGCGGCGTGATGGTGGCGACGCGCAGTATCCGCCGCGATCTAGAGGCACGGGGTTTCACTGAAATCAAGGACTGGTCGCGCGGTGTCGATACGGAATTGTTTCAACCGCGGCCGGACGCGCAGCTGGAGGGCAAAAGCCCGATCTGGCTCTATGTCGGGCGGGTTGCGGTGGAAAAGAACATAGAAACTTTTTTGAAACTTGACCTGCCGGGCACCCGCTACGTCGTCGGCGACGGTCCGCAGCTATCCGAACTGCGGCGGAGCTACCCGGATGTACGGTTCACAGGGGCCAAAACCGGCGACGATCTGGCGCGCCACTACGCCGCAGCCGACGTTTTCGTGTTCCCCAGCCGGACCGACACGTTTGGGCTCGTCCTGCTCGAAGCGCTGGCCAGCGGCGTGCCGGTTGCCGCCTATCCGGTGCCGGGCCCGCGCGATGTGCTGAACGGATCGAAGGCGGGCGTCCTCGACGAATGTCTGCAGAATGCAGCGATCGCCGCCCTATGCATTTCGCGTCGTAAATGCCGGGACCACGCGCTGAAATTCTCCTGGCGCAATTGCGCGCAGCAATTCTTCGACAATCTCTCCCCATTCGCCGAACCGGTCGCCGAAGCGGCATCCACACGGCACCGGGCCGTCGCCGAATAGACAAAGCCGCCGCAACGGTGTATCGCGTCAGGGCAGAAGACGCGTCCGTGCGACCGGGCGCGACCGGCCGTAGGGAGAATGAAAATGGCAGCGGGGATTTTGTCCTTTGGCGGCTACGTGCCGCGCATCCGCTTGAACCGGCAATCCATCGCGGACGCGAATTCCTGGTTCAACCCGGGCTTGAAGGGGCTCGCCAAGGGCGAGCGGTCGATGGCCAATTGGGACGAGGACAGCGTCACCATGGCTGTCGAGGCGGCGCGTGATTGTCTGGGCGGGTTCGACCGAAACAGCTTGGCTGCGCTCTACATGGCCTCGACAAGCTATCCGTTCCAAGACCGCCAGAACAGCGGCATCGTGGCCGAGGCGCTTCGTCTCGACAGCGGCATTCAGACCATGGATATCGCGGCCTCGCAGCGTGCCGGAACCTCGGGCCTGATCGCGGCCTTGCAGGCATCGGGCGGCGCCGGTGGCCCGGTGTTGCTGGCGAGCGGCGAGAAGCGCCGGACCAAGGCGGCGAACCCGCTGGAGCTGACCACGGGCGATGGTGCAGCGGCGCTGTTGGTTGGTGAGGGCGATGTGGTCGCCACGGTGCTGGGATATCACACCGAGACGGTCGATTTCGTCGACCATTATCGCGGCCAGGACAGCGCCTATGACTATGTCTGGGAGGAGCGCTGGATCCGCGATGAGGGCTATCTCAAGATCGTGCCGGATGCGGTCGAGAAGATGCTGGCGAAGGCTGGCGTCGCGGCCGATGCGGTCGATCAATTCTGCTTCCCGGCCGCCGCGCGCCGGGTCGCCGGCATGATCGCCAAGCGGCTCGGCATCGCCGAGGCCGGCGTGCGCGACAATCTGCAGGCCAATATGGGCGAGTCCGGCGTGGCGCACCCGCTGGTGATGCTGGTGAACGCGCTGGAGGAGGCGTCGCCGGGGCAGAAGATTCTGGTGGTCGGCTTCGGGCAGGGGGCGGACGCGATCCTGGTCGAGACGACGGACGCACTGGCCAAGCTGCCGAAACGCGCCGGCATCAACGGCCATCTCGCCCGTCGGCGCGAAGAGACGAACTACAACAAGTTCCTGTCCTTCAACGAGCTGGTCAATTCGGAGCACGGGCTGCGCGCAGAGGTCGACCGGCAGAGCGGCATGACCACGCTTTACCGCAACAAGGAGATGATCCTGGGGCTCGTCGGCGGCAAATGCACGAAATGCGGCACCCTGCAATATCCGAAGACCGCGGTCTGCGTGAACCCGAACTGCGAGGCCTTCCACACGCAGGAGGACCATTCCTTCGCCGAAATGACCGGCAAGATGAATTCCTACACCGCGGACAGCCTGACCTATTCCGCCGATCCGCCGGCCTATTACGGCATGGTGCAATTCGACGAGGGCGGGCGTATGATGATCGACTTCACAGACGTCACGCCCGGTGCCAAATTGGATGTGGGCCTGCCGATGCGTATGATGTTCCGGGTGAAAGATTACGACGGCAAACGCGGCTTCCGCCGCTATTTCTGGAAAGCCGCGCCGATCGAGGCCGGAGACTGAGCGAGGAGACGACGAACATGGCTACAGGAATCAAGGATAAGGTCGCGATTCTGGGCATGGGCTGCGCCAAGTTCGGCGAGCGCTGGAACGACAACGCCGAAGATCTGATGGTCGAGGCGTTCATCGAGGCGCTGGAGGATTCCGGCATCGAAAAGAACGACATCCAGGCCGCCTGGTTCTCCACCGCGATCGAGGAACAGCATGTCGGCAAGTCCGGCGTGCCCTTGGCGATGGCCTTGCGTCTGCCATTTATCCCGGTGACGCGCGTCGAGAACTACTGCGCCAGCGGCTCGGAAGCCTTCCGCGGCGCGGTTTATGCCGTCGCCTCCGGGGCCTGCGACATCGCCCTGGCGCTCGGCGTCGAGAAGCTGAAGGACACCGGCTATGGCGGCCTGCCGCAGCGCACCCGCGGTGCCGTCAACGACATGTTCTGGGCCAACACCTCCGCGCCCGGCAACTTCGCGCAGCTCGCCGCGGCCTATGGCGCGAAGCATGGCAAGTCGCGCGATGACATGAAGAAGGCCATGGCGCATATCTCGATCAAGAGTCATGACAACGGGTCGAAGAACCCGAAGGCGCATCTGCGCAACAAGATCGATGAAGACAAGGTCATGAACGCGCCGATGATCGCCGAGCCGCTCGGCCTGTTCGACTGCTGCGGCGTGTCGGACGGGGCGGCCTGCGCTATCGTGACCACGCCGGAGATCGCCAAGTCGCTCGGCAAGAAGGATCTGGTGACGGTCAAGGCGCTGCAGCTTGCCGTGTCGAACGGCACGGAATCGCAGCACAATTCGTGGGACGGCAGCCATTTCATCACGACCCGCACGGCGGCGAAGCGCGCTTATGAGGAAGCCGGCATCGAGAAGCCGCGCGACCAGGTCAGTCTGATTGAGGTGCATGACTGCTTCTCCGTCACCGAGCTGGTGACCATGGAAGATCTGCATATCTCGCCGGAGGGTGGCGCGATCAACGACGTCATGAACGGCTTCTACGACGCCGACGGGCAGATTCCGTGCCAGATCGATGGCGGGCTGAAATGTTTCGGCCACCCGATCGGCGCGTCCGGTCTGCGCATGATCTACGAGATGTATCTGCAGATGCAGGGGCGCGCGGCGGAACGGCAGCGCAGCGAGCAGCCGGTCTTCGGTCTGACCCACAATCTGGGCGGCTTCCCGCACCAGAATGTGTGCTCGGTCTGCATCGTGGGCATGGACGGGGCGTAACCCCCTAAGCGAACACCTGCCAGAGCAGGACGCTCCCACCGATCACGATTACGACGTCGAAGATGCCGTTGTGGAATTCAGCCGTGAAACGACGGCTGATCCAGCGTGCCGTCAAGGTGCCTGGGGTCGCCATCGCGCCGATCAGCACCGAGAGGAACGCCAGATCCCAGGGCAGCGCGCCGAAGCCGGCATAGATTCCGGTCCGGACCAGACCGAGTAACGCGGAAATCGCGGCGTCGGTGGCGATGACCTGATTGCCGGCCAGCCCTGCCGCCATCAGGATCGACAGCAGCACCACGCCGGTCCCCGGTGTCACACCCATCAGGAACCCGAAGCCGAAGGACGCGCCGGCCATGCCGCCACCTTTGAGCTGGACCCGCAGCCGCCGCAGCATATGGCGCAGCGGTACCATGGCGATAAGCAGACAGCCGATCAGGATCTGCGCGCCGCGCCCGGTCAGCAGGGTGAACCAGTAGGCGCCGACGGCGGTGGCGGGCAGGGCGCAGAGCGTGACGAAGATCGTCTTGCGGCGATCGAGAAACTTCCAGAAGGTGATGGCGCGTGTCGGGTTGGTGATCAGTGCCGCGAGCGAGATCACAGGCACGACGGCCTCCGCGCCGATTAGCGGGACAAGGACGAGCGGCAGCAGCAGTCCCGTGCCGTATCCCGCGATGCCGCCGACGATCTGTGTGAAGAACGCGAACCCTGCGACCAGCAGCAGTTGCTCGAAGGTGAAGTCGCCGATCATCGGCGGGCCGCGCGCCTAAACGACGCCCTTGTCCTTCAGCGCTCGGATTTCCTCGGCGCCCAGATCGAGCAACCGGCCGAACACCTCCTCATTGTCCATGCCGAGGGTCGGGGCGCCGCGCATCTGCGGCAACGGGCCGCTGGAGAATTTGATCGGGAAGCCGACGGTAACACCGTCTTCGATCGGGTCGTCGACCAGGCTGTGGCGCATCGGTTGCAGGGTGCCACGGTCGCGGAAATGCGGATCGGCCAACACCTTGTCCAGGGTCCGTACCGGGGCGACCGGGACATCCCGTTCCTTGAGCCGGGCGAGGATGTCCTCGCACTCGAAGCGGGCGAAGCGGTCCTGCAGTTCGGCGCGTAACGCTTCGAGGTTTTCCGCCCGCTTGATCGCGTCGATGAACCGTGGGTCCGTGCCCAGCTCCGGCGCCTTCAGCGCGTCGCACAGGGCGACGAAGCGGTGGTCGTGGCCTACCGTGATGATCACGTCGGCGTCTTTCACATGGTACAGGCCGGTGGGGCCGGTGCGGGCGTTGTTGCCAGCGCGCGGCGGGTGTCCGTCGGCGAGGAACTCCTCCAGCGGCTCCATGAACATCAGGCTGGCCAGCGTGTCCATCATCGAGGCGTCGAGATACTGGCCCTCGCCGGTCTGTTCCTTGTGGCGCAGCGCGGCCAGGATCGAGAAGGCGGAATAGAGCGGCGTCACCAGGTCGCTGACATAGACGCCGACGCGGGTCGGCGGCCCGTCCGGATGCCCGTTGATGTCCATCAGCCCGGCCATCGCCTGGATCTGATGATCGTGCGCCGGATTGTCGGCGTGCGGCCCGTCCTGGCCATAGCCGGAGATCGAGCAGTAGACGATGCCCGGATTGACCGCCGCGACATCCTCGTAGCCCAACCCCAGCCGCGTCATCGAGCCGGGCGCCAGATTTTCGATCACCACGTCGGACTGCTTGGCGAGTTCCAGGAACAGGCGGCGACCCTCGGGGTCTTTCAGGTTCAAGGTGACGCTTTTTACGCCCTGGGTGCGTTTCAGGAACTTCGTCGGGATGTCCTGCTCGGTCTGCTTCGTCGGGTTGACGCCTTCCGGTCCGGCGAACGGCCCCAGGGCGCGCACCGGATCGCCGCCCTTCGGCACCTCGACCTTGATGACGTCGGCGCCGAAGCGGGCCAGGGTCATGCTAAGGAACGGGCCGGCGAGGAAAACGGTGACGGCGAGAACGCGGACATCTTTCAAGGGCTGCACGATCGACACTCCAGACGCGGTGGGGTCTTCACGGTAGCATCCGCGCAAAGGGGCGCAAATCGCTGTCCCTAACCCTTTGTCTCGCGCGGCTGCGACAGGACCCGGACCGCGACGCCGCCGATCAGGATCACGCCGCCGAGCACGGCGAAGGCGATGCCCCAGCTTTCCGGAC
>JAPPPC010000576.1 GCA_028817685.1 Rhodospirillaceae bacterium | reverse complement strand
TCGATATGGTCCGGGTCGGTGGTTACGGCCGGAGAGTGTTCGGACAACGCCGTAAAGCGCTCGTCCCAATAGGGCATGGTGTGGACGATGCCGTTCGACTTGGTCGCCGAGGTCAGGTGCTTCTTCTTGCGGCTGGCAGCGAGATCAAAGGCGTAGCGCATAATCCGGTCGCAGCCCTGGCGGGTGAAGATGTTCTGCTGGATCGCCATCTCCTGCGCCGTGCCCTCATACATGCGGCCGCCGACCTCGGAATATTCGCCTTCGTTGTTTTCGCGTACGACATAGAAATCGATATCGCCGGCAACGTAGCCATGCACAGGCGGCGTGATACCGGGCAGCAGGCGCACCGGGCGCAAATTGACATATTGCTGGAATTCGCGCCGGATCGGGATCAGCAGACCCCAGAGCGAAATATGGTCCGGCACGCCGGGGAAGCCGACCGCGCCGAGAAAGATCGAGTCATGATCGCGCAACTGCTCGATCCCGTCTTCCGGCATCATCCGGCCGGTCTGCGCATAGGTCTCGCAGCTCCAGTCATACTCGTCGAACGCCAGCTCGAACCCGTGTTTGCGTCCGGCTGCCTCGAGCGCCTTTATGCCCTCGGGAACCACTTCCTTGCCGATCCCGTCCCCAGGGATTACTGCAATCCTGAACCGCGCCATGAAAGACCCCATATTCTCCCAGAAAGCGGGGACCCTAAACACTTGTCCAGCCCAAGGGAAGCGCTTGCAACGCATAGCGCCCATGCAACAGTTTCCGGGCACAACATGGCGTTGTCAGAGCAGCCAATTGGTGTATATGTTCGCGCCAGCCGAAATGACCGAGCCGAATTGAGGAGCGACAGGTGAACCGATCAGAGATGCTGCGCGTCGAAAGCTACCTTCGCCGCAAATTCGGCAACAATTCGATTTCGCTGAAAGAGCAGAAAGACGGATCCTGCGAAGTGCAGCTCGGCGAGGAGTTCATCGGCGTCGTCTATCGCGACGACGAGGACGAAGACGTATCCTACGACTTCCACATGGCGATCCTCGATATCGACCTCGACGAAGGCACGGACATCCCCCTGCCCGACTAGCGTGACGACGGGTCATGCCGTCCATCCTGCCTCTGACACCGGAAAACACTGAGAAAGCCGCCACGGCGCTGCGTGCGGGCGAACTCGTCGCGTTTCCCACCGAAACCGTTTACGGATTGGGTGCAGACGCGACGAACGACAAGGCGGTTGCCAAGATCTACGAGGCCAAGAACCGGCCCAGCTTCAACCCGCTGATCGTCCATCTTCCCGACGTCGACGGTGTCCGCCGCCTTGCAGAATTCTCCCCGCTCGCGGACCGGCTTGCCGCGAAATTCTGGCCAGGGGCGATCAGCTTCGTGCTGCCGCGCAAGCCTGGCTGTCCGCTCTCCAAACTGGTGAGCGCGGGGCTGCCGACCTTTGCCGCCCGCGTTCCGGCCAAGAAGAGCGCGCGCGACCTGCTTCGGGCCGCCGGGATCCCGGTCGCGGGACCCAGCGCCAACCGGTCCGGCCGGATCAGTCCGACCCAGGCAGCCCATGTCGCATCGGATCTCGGCGACCGGGTCAGCATAATTCTGGATGACGGACCCTGTGCCGTCGGCGTCGAGTCCACCGTTCTGGACGTGACCGGCGGGACACCGACCATTCTGCGGCCGGGCGGCGTGACCCAGGAGGATATCGAAGCAACCCTCGGCCAACCCATCGCCGTGGCGTCGTCGAACGAAGACAGCCCGAAATCCCCCGGCATGCTGTTGAGCCACTACGCACCGCGCCTGCCCGTCCGTTTGAATGCGACAGGCCCGAACGATGGGGAAGCCTATCTGGGATTCGGCGGCTCAACCGGCGCAGAAATGAACCTGAGCGTCCGCGGCGACCTGACGGAGGCGGCCGCGAACCTCTTCGCCTTTTTGCACGAATTAGACGAACCGCGATGGTCCGGCATCGCCGTCGCCGCCATCCCCGAAGTGGGTCTGGGGCGGGCAATCAACGACCGATTGCGCCGCGCTGCCGCGCCCCGGGGCTAATTTCGAAAAAAGTGGTCCGGTCGACCTAGGAAAAAGTGGAGCTTTGCGGGCACCGCTGTATGGCCTAAATCCTTGAGTCGAAAGGAACAGGCGTGGCCATCACCATCGACACCCTCACCGACCGGCGGACAGCCGCCCTCGATCGCGTCAAGCGGATCGTCGGCGACAAGGGCTGGAGCACGGACGCCGACACGCTCGCGCCCTATCTGGCCGACCAGCGCGGGCTGTTCGCCGGCGATTGCGCACTGCTGGTGCGGCCGGACAGCACTGCGGCGGTTTCCGAGGTGGTCAAGATCTGCGCCGAGGCGGAAATCGCGATCGTCCCGCAGGGCGGCAATACGGGGCTTGTGGGCGCCGGTATTCCCGACAGCGCATCGGTGCTGCTTAGCCTCGGCCGCATGAACCGCATCCGCGACGTCGACCCGCTGGACTACACCATCACTGTGGAAGCCGGCTGCATCCTGGCCGATGTGCAGAAGGCGGCCGAAGCAGCCGACCGGCTGTTCCCGCTCTCGCTCGGCGCGGAGGGCACTTGCCAGATCGGCGGCAATTTGTCGACCAATGCCGGCGGGGTGAACGTGCTGCGCTACGGCAATGCGCGCGACCTGGTGCTGGGGCTGGAAGTGGTGTTGCCGGACGGGCGTGTCTGGAACGGGCTGAAGCGGCTGCGCAAGGACAATACCGGCTACGACCTGAAACAGCTCTATATCGGTGGCGAAGGCACGCTCGGCATCATCACCGCCGCGGTGTGCAAGCTGTTCCCCAATCCGAAGGACGTGCAGACCGCCTTCGTCGCCCTGCGCGATCTGGACGCGGCGCTGGAGGTGCTGGCCCGGGCGCGCAACGCCAGCGGCGACCGGGTCACCAGCTTCGAGCTGATCTGCCGCCAGCCGCTCGCCTCCGCCATCCAGTTCATCGAGGGCGTGCGGGACCCGCTGGATACGGTCTATGACGAATACGCCCTGATCGAATTCTCCGGCGCACGCGCCAACAGCGGCATGCAGGAGGCCATGGAGACGATGCTTGCCGAAGGGTTCGAGGCCGGCGAGATCATCGACGCCGCCCTCGCCCAATCCGGTGCGCAGCGGGCGGATTTCTGGAAAATTCGGGAAGCCGTCGTCGAAGCGCAGGCGTATGAGGGCGGCAGCATCAAGAATGACGTTTCCGTGCCCGTCAGCCGCGTGCCGGAATTCATCCGCATCGCCAATGCGGCCGTCACCGACCTGATCCCGGGCGCGCGGCCGGTCGCCTTCGGCCATTGCGGCGACGGTAACATCCATTACAACATCGCCCAGCCGATCGGGGGCGACAAACAGGCCTTCCTTGACCGGTGGAGCGACGTCACCAAGACCGTCTACGACATCGTCATCGGCCTCGGCGGCTCGTTCAGCGCCGAGCATGGCGTCGGACAGTTGAAACTGCCCGAGATGTCGCGTTACAAGGACAAGCTGGAGCTCGAGCTGATGCGCAAGCTGAAGGACGCGCTCGATCCGGACGGGATCATGAATCCCGGAAAGATGCTGTAACCCGACCGACGAGGCGCCGATGACTGGCTATACCGCCCCGACCCGCGACATGCGGTTCGTGATAAACGAGCTGGGCCTGCTGCCCGCCATCCAGAAACTCCCGGGCTGCGAGGACACCAACGAAGAGCTGGTCGACGCGGTGCTGGAAGAGGCCGGCAAGCTGGCCGGCGGCGTGCTGGCGCCGATCAACGCCTCCGGCGACGCGCAGGGTGCTGTACTGGAAAACGGCGTGGTACGCACCGCAGAGGGTTTCTCCGACGCCTACCGCCAGTTCGTAGACGGTGGCTGGAACAGCGTGCCCTTCGATCCGGACTATGGCGGCCAGGGCCTGCCTTGGCTGGTCGGCATCGCGACGGAGGAGATGTGGATCGCCGCCAACAATGCCTGGTCGCTCTGCCCGATGCTGACCATGGGCGCGATCGACGCACTGACCCATCATGGGACGGACGCGCAGAAGGACACCTATCTGGAAAAGCTCATCTCCGGCGAATGGACCGGCACGATGAATTTGACCGAGCCGCATGCCGGTTCCGATGTCGGCGCGCTGCGCACCCGGGCAGTCCCCGAAGGCGACCATTACCGCATCAAGGGACAGAAGATTTTCATCACCTGGGGCGAGCACGATATGGCCGACAATATCGTGCATCTGGTGCTGGCGCGCACCCCCGACGCCCCGCCGGGTTCGAAAGGCATTTCGCTGTTCATCGTGCCGAAATTTCTGGTCAACGAAGACGGCTCGCTCGGCCAGCGCAACGATCTGCGCTGCGTCTCACTGGAGCACAAACTCGGCATCAAGGCTTCACCCACCTGCGTCATGTCCTATGGCGACGATGAAGGCGCGATCGGCTATCTGGTCGGCGAGGAGAACAAGGGCCTCGCCTGCATGTTCACGATGATGAACAACGCCCGCATCAATGTCGGGCTCAGCGGCCTGGCGATCGCCGAGCGCGCCTACCAGCAGGCGGTGGATTACGCCCGCGAGCGCACGCAAGGGGCCGGGCCAGACGGCAAGCCGATGGCGATCATCCACTATCCCGATGTGCGCCGCATGCTGCTGACGATGAAGTCGCAGATCGAGGCGATGCGCGCGCTGGTCTACGACACGGTGACCTCGCTCGACCAGTCGCGCCGGGCCGAGGATGCCGACGCGCGCCAGGTGGCGCAGGCGCGGGTTGATCTGCTCACTCCGGTCGTGAAGGCCTGGTGCACCGATCTCGGCGTCGAGATCGCCTCGACCGCCATCCAGGTGCATGGCGGCGTCGGCTATATGGAGGAAACCGGCGCGGTCCAGCATCTGCGCGACTCGCGCATCGCACCGATCTACGAGGGCACGAACGGCATTCAGGCACAGGATCTGGTCGCCCGCAAGGTGCTGCGCGACGGCGGCGCGGCAGCACGGACCTATATCGAAGAGGTCCGCGCGCTCTGCGACACGCTCGGTGCGGCGGACGGTGACACGGCGGCGGCGCTCGCCCCGCAACTCGCCGCCGGCTGCGACGCCCTGGCGGAAACAACGGACTGGCTGCTCGCCGAAGGCAAGGCCGACATGGCCCGCGTGCTGGCCGGCGCTACCCCCTATCTGCGGCTGTTCGCCACCGTCGCCGGCGGCGCCATGATGGCGCGTGCCACCCTGGCCGCCCAGGCGTCACTCGACACGGGCGCGGGCGATCCGGACTTCTACACAGCCAAGCTCGCTTCCGCGCGGTTCTACGCGGAAAACATCCTGCCACAGGCGGTGGGCCTCGTGGCGCCCGTACGCGACGGACACCGGGCGGTGCTGGAATTCAACGAGGCGGCGTTTTAGGACGGGACAGATGTCCGACGGCGCCTGAAAAGCGCGATCAAAGCGAGGCCGGAGAGCATCAAGGGCAGCGCCGGGGGTGCCGGCATGACGCTCGCGTTGCCGGACACCTCCAGGGCGAAATTGAAGAAAGCGGTGTCGCCTGCCGCCAGCGTTTGCGCGAAGATCACCGCTTCGCTTGGCGGATCGGCTGGTGTTTCTCCCAAGGTACAGGTTGGATGATTGAAGCCGCAGGCAGCAGCGGCCACTTCAAAGATATTCGGTTCGAACACGCGGCCCCCATTCGCGAATGTGCCACGCGCGGCGCGGACCCGCGATTCCGAAAAGGCGCTGCCGCGTGGGTCCGCGCGCGCCTCGTTGCGCAGCGCCGGTGTCAGCGTCCATTCGATTGCCAGATCGCTGTCCGATGTGTTCTGGAACGAGACGAAGAAATCCCAGAACACTCTGGAGTTCGCAAGCTCCACCGGATCGGTTGCGAACCCGCTGGTCGTCACATTGAAGCGGCCGCCATCCGCGCCCGGCGAACTCCCTTCGCTAGCTCCCTCCGCATGGGCACCGCCGGAGGTCGCCGTCACATCGGTAAATAGATGCCGGCCCGTGCTGGTGTTCAGAAAAATGTCCGCGAGGTCGTCGCCGCCGGCAAACAGGCTTCCGAACGATACGGGCGTCCCCGTTTTTACGAAGGGCTCGATGACACTCATCCGGTCCGGCACGCCATCGGAGATCGCTTCGGCATGGGCGCTGTATCTGACTTCCGAACCGAGATAGAGCAGATCGTCGAACGATCCGGTCGTCGTCAGACCGAGCACCGCCGTCGCTCGCGCCGTGTAGCTGGATACGGCCTCGGCGGGACCGTTCGCGAAAAGACAGAAACCGGCCACGATCCCCAAAAGGCCGGCACGCAGTTTTCCCGATGATCTGATATGCGGCGTTTTCAGCGACTGTTCCACGATGATGTCCCCCTCCTGACCGACATGGCCGCAATAGGCGCCTAACCGTCCGATATCCGATTCTGCCCGGCCCGCGACCACGACGAATGATGATCGTTGAGCTTAACAGCAATCCTTATGCCGGAAAGCAAAAACGTTTGTTTTCAACGCGGTATCGGTTTCGCGGGCATCGCAACCGATGATATTCGTAAAATAATCCGACACCCCGCCCTTCGCTTACTACCATAGTATTCAATTCGAACAGTACCGGTTCTGAATGATTACAACGGGTTACGCAAAGATTCGGTCTCGCTCAGGCCGAACGCGAAAGTGTCAAGAATTCCGACACAGGGGTGTCGACGCTGCCGATCCCGAAGGCATCGCCATACCTTGCCCCGAAATCTCGGGAAATTCGGTCTACCACCGGACCAAATACGCATGCGGTGCCCGACCTACGCGTGCCGGCAACGTCATGCAAAGAGGCACACTGACTGTGCGAAGTTCCGCGCTGTGCCCATCCTGGCCCCAGACG
>JAPPPC010000138.1 GCA_028817685.1 Rhodospirillaceae bacterium | reverse complement strand
GATCAACATGGACCCAGGCCTGTACGCTGCCCTCGAGCGCTTCGATGCGCTCGGCGCAGGCGGCCGACACCGCCTCGCAGGTCAACGTGCCCGCTTCGATGGCGGCGACAATTTCCGTCGCGGTCAGCTCGTATGGTTCTGTCATTCTTTCCTCAACTTTGCGGACGGATCACGCGCGCCAATGTCAAAACGTCGACCGCCGAGGCGCCGGCGCGTTTCAGGACGCGGGCACATTCTTCAACCGTGGCGCCGGTGGTCTGCACATCGTCGACCAAGAGGATGCGCATGCCGTTCAAACGTGCACGCCACGCTTCCCGCACGGCGAACGCGCCCTCAACATTACGAATCCGCGCTGTCCGCGACAAATGGCCCTGCGACCGCGTCCGACGATGCCGCTGCAAGAGATCTGCGGCGACAGGTTTCCGAATCTCCCGGCCCAGCGCGAAGGCCAGCTCCGCGGGCTTATTGTACCGCCCGGTGAATAGCCGCCAGCGGTGCAGCGGTACCGGAACGACCAGATCAGCATCCGCTATCAGCGCCGCCCCGGCCCGCGCCAACCATTGTCCGAACGCGGGAGCCTGATGGGTCTGGTCCGCGTGTTTGAAGGACAGGATCAACGCCCGGCTGGTATCGTCATAGGCGAACACGGCACGCGCCCGGTCGAAGCGTGGCGCGCGCCGCGTACAGGCCGCGCACAGGCTTTCCGCCGGCACCTCGTATTCGAAGGGATAGCCGCAACAGGCGCAGGCCGGGGACCCCAGGAACGTCAATTCACCCCAACAGGCCCCGCAGAGCGCGCCACCCTCCGCCACCGTCGCGCCGCACAGCATGCACCGCGCGGGAAGCACCGCGTTCAGCGCCGACCGCGCCAACGAGGCGGCGGACCGCATCGTATTTACGGCGCGAATTCCGGAAAGATGAGGGTCCCGTCGCGCTTGATTTGATTGATCAGTTCAATCTCCCAGTCGAGATACTGGTTCATCGCGTCCTCCACCGTGCCCTCGCGGTCGTACGGCTTGTAGAAGATGTCTTCGCGATCCGCAGCCAGGTTCGTATAGCCCTCTTCGATCGCCTTCCCGGCCGCCCGCCATGCGGCGGTCCCCCCTTCCAAGGCGTAAACCGCCGCATCGGTAAGCGCCGCCAGATCTTGTGCCGCCAACCGGGCCAACCGGCCATCGTCGCTGGTCACCACATAGGCTTCTGCTGCCGGTAACCGCGTCAACGCGTCCTCGAACCGCGCACGGATCGCCCACCAAGCCCCTGCGATATGCCCATCCCGATACGCCAGACTGTCCGCGACATCGATAACGACCGCCCCGTCCGGCAGCGCCGCCGGTCCTACGGTCGCCACCGAGGCGGCATCGACTTCCGGAACGTCGGACGTCTCGGCACCGGTGACGAGAGGCAGGCTTTCAAGACCGCCATCCAATACATGGACATCCGTCCAGCCCATCTGAATCAGCCAGTGCGCCGTCATCGTTGCGCGGACCCCCGTATCATCGATCAGCACGACACGGGCATTGTTGGTCGCAACATATTTATCGGTCGCCTGGACCAGTTGTCCGCCGGCCGCGTGCCGCGCGCCCGCGACATGGCCCGCCTCATATTCCTCCGGCGAGCGGACATCGAACAGGTACAAGGTGCGGTCGTCGGTTTCGCCTTGCCACGCGCTCAGGGTCGCCACATCGATCTTCGTGACGCCATACTTCTCCGCCACCTGCGCGGCGGCGGCCTGCGACCAGTCAAGCGCACTGTCCGAAACCGAATCGTATTTTCGCGACGCACCATGCTCCAGCTCGAAACCGGCGAGGTGCCTACCCATCGTGCCATTCGTCAGGGCCATGACCTTGTTCGGCGTGCCCGCATTGATCAGCGATTGGGCGCCAATGATCGAACGTGTTCGGCCCGCACAATTGACCACCACCAGCGTGTCCGGATCGGGCGCCAGGTCGCGGACATGATAGGCCAATTCCGCGCCGGGGGAGTCGATGCCGCCCGGAATATTCATCCGGTGGTATTCGTCCATCGGCCGGCTATCGAGGATCACCAGGTTTTCCCCGGAATCGATCTTGCCCTTCAATTCTTCGGCGGAAATATTCGGGGTCCCACAATGATGCTCGACATATTCGCCGAAGACCTTGGACGGCACATTCATACCGCTGAACAGCTCAAACCCGGCGGCATCCCAGCCGTCAATCCCGCCGGTCAGAATGGAAAGGTCGTCATACCCCATCGCGGAAAGGGTGGCGGCGGCGCGTTGCGCCAGCCCCTCCGCCGCATCGACCAGGACAATCCGTGTTCCAAGCCGCGGCACCTGATCGCGGATCGATAGCTCAAGGATGCTGAGCGGAATATTGTTACAGCGCAGGATATGGCGCTGGCCGAAGACTCCTTCCTCCCGGACATCGATAACGGCGAGCTCGCCGCCATCGTCGAATGCGGCCCGTAAGGCTTTGGCGTCGATCGCTTCGGCTGTCGACATGACAATCTCCCTGTTCGGTTGTCCTTCAACTTTATGCAAGCCGCCCGCGCCCCTCAACCGGCTTGGGATTGCCCACCGATGAGATGCGACCCATAGTGCGGCACGATGACCGATGAGATGACCGTATTCGACCGGCGGCTGGTCCGCGCACGCCGTGACCGCGCGGCGCCAGGATTCGACGATTTCGATTTCCTGTTCCGTGAAGTCGCCGACCGGCTTGCCGACCGCCTGCTGGATATCACCCGGGCGTTTCCGATGGCACTGGAACTCGGCGCTCACACAGGTGTCCTGAAACGGATTCTCACCGGCCGCGGCCAAATCGAGACGTTGGTCCAATGCGACCTCTCGGAGCGCATGATGCGCCGTGCGGACGGCCTGGCCGTTGTTGCCGACGAGGAGAGTCTGCCTTTCGACGCCCCGCATTTCGATCTGGTGCTTTCGAACCTGTCGCTGCATTGGGTCAATGACCTGCCCGGCGCGCTGGTCCAGGCCAACCGCTGCCTCAAACCGGACGGGCTTTTCCTCGGCGCGATCCTGGGCGGTGACACGTTGCACGAACTTCGCGACTGCCTGATGCAAGCCGAACTCGATTTGCGCGGCGGGGTCAGTCCGCGTCTGTCTCCCTTCGCGCAAGTACGCGATGCCGGCGCGTTATTGCAGCGCGCCGGCTTCAGCTTGCCGGTAACCGATAGCGACGTGATCACGGTGACCTATGAAAACGCCTTTCGATTGATGCGCGACCTGCGCGGTATGGGTGAAACCGGGGCAGCGTTCGTTCGCGCGAAACACTTCACGCGGCGCGACCTGTTCATGCACGCCGCCGCCCTGTACCAGGAGCGCCACGCAGACAGTGATGGGCGCATCCCGGCCACCTTTGAGGTCATCTATCTGCATGGCTGGTCGCCGCATGACTCGCAACAACAGGCGTTGCGGCCGGGAAGTGCGAAAAACCGTCTGGCGGACGCCCTCGATACGAAAGAAATCGGGACCGGAGAAAAAGCAGGGCGGACGTAGTTCTAGGCGCCTTTCTTTTTAAAGTTCGAACGCGATGCGATATCCCGCGCGGTCAGCCCCGCTACCCGTTTCGTAGCGGTCTCCCAGGGAGGGCGCTAAAAACTAAAAATCGACGCAGCGGCCGGATTTTTCCCAGTCGCCATAGCGGGTCGGCTCCAGTCCTTTGGGGCCGCCGATTTCGCCGGTACCTTCGCCACGCTCTTCCGCCGCCTTGCGGGCGGCCTCGCCGGCGGCTTCCGACTTCATCTCCGCCAACCGTTTGGCATCGACTTTTTCCGCCGGATTGACGGGGAGCTTCGCCGCATCGTCCGCGTTTCGCGGCTTTAGCGCCTTCTGTTTGAACTTCTCGAACATGCTGCTCATCGTCCTACCGCTCCTTCGGCGCGCATCTTGAAGCAACCCCTACGCAACTCAATATATGCGGCAAAGGAGGTATCACCAAGATGAACTACGCGCGCACCGCATTGCTGCTGGCCGGAATGACCGGTCTTTTCCTCGCCGCGGGCTTCATGCTCGGCGGTGAAGGCGGGATGCTACTCGCGCTTGTTGTCGCTTGCGGCATGAACCTGTTCGCCTATTGGAATTCCGACAAGATGGTGCTGCGCATGTATGGCGCGCAGCAGGTCGACGAACGGTCTGCGCCGCAGCTCTACCGCCTGGTGGAGCAGCTGGCGAGGCGTGCCGAACTGCCGATGCCAAAGGTCTTCATTATGGAGAACGACCAACCGAACGCGTTTGCGACCGGCCGCAACCCAGAGAACGCCTCGGTCGCAGTCACGACCGGGTTGCTGCGCAATCTCAACCAGGAAGAGATCGCTGGCGTCATGGCGCACGAGTTGGCGCATGTGAAGAACCGCGACACCTTGATCATGACCATCACGGCGACCATCGCAGGCGCGCTCTCGATGCTGGCCAATTTCGCGATGTTCTTTGGCGGCAATCGGGACAATCCCATGGGATTCATCGGCGTGCTGCTGGTCGCCATACTGGCGCCGGTGGGCGCGATGATCGTGCAGATGGCGATCAGCCGGGCGCGCGAATACGAAGCCGACCGGATTGGCGCGGAGATCTGCGGACGGCCGCTGTGGCTGGCCTCGGCGCTGAGCAAGTTGGAGCAGGGCGCCGCAGTCTTGGATAACGGCGCGGCGGAACGCAACCCGGCGACGGCCCACATGTTCATCGTCAACCCGCTGCACGCACACGCTGCGGACAAACTGTTCTCCACCCACCCCAATACGGCCAACCGCATCCGTCGCCTGCGCGAGCTGGCGGGCGCCACAGGCCCCTGGACCTGAATCCAGTCTTTATCTGACGGGTCCGCGCCGTTAGGACTCGTCACGTGAAACGCAACGATCCCAGAATCGCAGCCTTTGAGCTGCTGACCGCGGTCTTTCAAAAACGCCGCCGCTTCGACGAAGCTTTGGCCGCGCAAAACGATTTGGCGGCTCTCGAACCGCGCGACCGTGCGCTCGCCCGCCTGCTCGCGCTGACCGTACTGCGCCGCACCGGCGAACTGGACGCGATGATCGCACCGCTGCTGCGCAAACCGCTGCGCGGCAAGGCAGCCCCTATCCAAAACTTGCTGCGCCTCGGGGCGGCCCAGCTCGTCTTTCTAGAAACCCCGGCGCATGCCGCCGTCTCGACCATGGTGGACACCGCGGCGGCAACGAAGAACGGGCCCTATAAGAAGCTGGTAAACGCCGTGCTGCGACGGCTGACCCGCGAGGGGACGACGCCAGCGAAAGATCCCGGACGCCGCAACACGCCGGATTGGCTATGGGACAGTTGGGTTCGGGCCTACGGGCCCGACCAAGCGGCCGCCATCGCTGAGGCCCATCTGATCGAACCGCCTTTTGAAATCACGGTCAAAACCGATCCTGAAACCTGGGCCGAGCCGTTGGAAGCCGAACTTCTGCCGACGGGCAGCCTGCGCCGCACCGCCGGTGGCGACATCCGCGGCCTGCCTGGCTTCGCGGAAGGCGCCTGGTGGGTGCAGGATGCCGCAGCGGCGATACCGGCGCGGTTACTCGGCGATGTGTCGGATCAGACCGTCTTCGATCTGTGCGCCGCGCCCGGTGGAAAGACAGCGCAACTCGCCGAAGCCGGCGCGAAAGTCCAGGCCGTCGATAGCGACGAAAGCCGGTTGCAGCGCGTGGACGAAAACTTGAGCCGTCTGGGCCTGAACGCGCAGCTCGTCACCGCCGACGCAACACAGTGGTCGCCGCCGCAAACGGCGGATGCCGTCTTGTTGGACGCGCCGTGCACTGCAACCGGCACCATACGCCGCAGACCCGATATCGCCCGGCAGCGTACGGCGGATGATGTCACGCGCCTTGCCAAACTGCAGGCTGCGCTCCTTTCCCATACGGCAACCCTGCTGCGGCCAGGCGGACTGCTCGTTTACGCCACCTGTTCGCTGCAACCCGAGGAGGGCCCGGAGCGAATCGCTGCATTACGGGAAGAGGACGCACCCTTCGAAATCGTTCCGGTCCGGCCGGAGGAAGTGCCCGGCCTAGAAGCGGCGATCACGCCGCAGGGCACGCTGCGCACTTTGCCCAGTCTTTGGGCGGATCGCGGCGGTCTCGACGGGTTCTTCGTCGCCCGATTGCGGCGAACCTGAATTTCATCCGATTGCGCCTTGCGCGGGTTTTGCGAAAACACTAGTTAGAGTTCATGCAACAGCCTACGCGTATCGCCCCGTCGATCCTGTCGGCAGATTTCGCCAGTTTGGGTGAAGAGGTCCGTGCGATCGATCAAGCGGGTGCCGACTATATCCATATCGACGTCATGGACGGGCATTTCGTGCCGAATATCACGATCGGTCCGGACGTGGTGAAGGCGCTGCGGCCGCATAGCGAAAAACCGTTCGACGTGCACCTCATGGTGTCCCCGGTCGATCCCTATATCGAAGCCTTCGCAACAGCGGGCGCCGATATTCTGACCGTGCATCCCGAAGCCGGCGCGCATACGCACCGCACTATCCAGCTCATCAAGAGTCTCGGCAAAAAGGCCGGTCTCGCGCTGAACCCAGCAACGCCCGTCGCGGCGGTCGAACACCTGCTGGAAGATATCGATCTGGTGCTCGTCATGAGCGTCAATCCCGGTTTCGGCGGTCAGAAATTCATCGCCGCGCAGCTCGATAAGATTCGCGATCTGCGCTCCCGAATCGACGCCTCGGGCCGGCCCATCGATCTTGAAGTGGATGGCGGCATCAACGTGCAAACGGCCCCTCAGGCGATCGCGGCGGGCGCCGACCTGCTTGTCGCCGGCACGGCCACTTTTACCGGCGGCCCCGCAGCTTACGCGGACAATATCGACACCTTGCGATCCGGGACCCAAC
>JAPPPC010000586.1 GCA_028817685.1 Rhodospirillaceae bacterium | reverse complement strand
CAAATCCTCCGTTAACGAATAGGCTCAGATGTCCCAAATGTTTTGATGACGGACAGGCGAACTCGGCGGACAGGTTGAAGCGTTGCAGAAAGCCGAGGTGACCTATCGGAAGACGCAGGTCGAATTCTCCGTCCTACAGAATCGGACCCGGACGCTCGAGGAGGATCTTGCTCAGGCGCAGGAATCGCTGAAGAAAGCGAAACAGAACGGTTCGGCCGAGGCAACCGAGGCGGCGCTGGTCAACGCGCGTGAAGCATGGGAGGCCGAGCAGTAAGACCGTTTGGCCGAAGCGGCCGCGGCGGCGGAACGTCGCCTCGAGACCGCCGAGAAGGTGTGGCAGGAGCGTGCGGCCCGTGAGCTGGACGATGCAAAATCGCGATATGAGAATGCAGAATCCGCGATCGAAGAGCTGCAGGCGCGTGTCGAATCGCTTCAGAGCAGCGAAGTTGCGCTGCAGAGCGCGAAAAGCGAAATCGTCGAATTACGGGTGAAGCAGCAGCGTCTCGAGGAGGCGCGGGTGGAATGGGAGCGCCAGTCCGAAGGTGAATTGTCGGCGGCGAAACAGCGCTACGAGACCGCCGAGGCGTCTGTGCAAATGCTCACCCGGCGCATCGAGGAACAGAAAGAGGCCCAGACCGCTTTATCGCGGGAGCTGGAGGCCAAGCAAACGGGCGCGCCATCCGGGTCGCACGGCGTCGAGGTGGCTCGTCCTGCGAACCGGGTTAGGTTGGCCGCGGTCGGACGCGCAGTTTGGGCCGCTGCGAAATGGGTCAGCCGGCGAGTCTTCGCGCCGGTGGGGCGCTTCGTCTGGCGTCACTGTTTCCGCAGCGCGAAGGTGCCCCTTGCCGCCGCGGGCATCGCAGGGATTGCGGTCGGCGCCGTGTACTACCCGGTTTACGCGCCAGCTATCCTGGAGGCTTCGAAACCCGTGTTCGCTCAAGTGAAGCGGGACTCTCTGCCGGTCTTGATTTCGACCGCGTTCTGGATCGCGCGAATAACGCATGAAGAGCCGCAGGTTTATGTGGAATTTGTGACCGTCAAGGTCGACGTCGCGAATGTTCGCGAGGGGCCGTCAACGACGACCCGGACCATTGCGACATTGCCACGCCATACCGAGCTCGTTGTGATTGAGAGGCGCGGCAATTGGGTGCTCGTCGAGTTGGCGGTTGAAGGCGTGCAGACCGGTTGGATCTACAACACGCTGCTATCGGAGGGTTGAACGGAAAACCAATCTTCGTCTAGGCGGCCGTTACAGATCCACATCCCCTTTGCGCATCCGCTGGACGATGGTGCGGCGCAGGATCTCGTTCGTGCCGTCCGCGACGTTGACAACCCGCAGCGCATGCCAGGCATCGTGCAGGCCGAGCTCGTTGGTGAAGCCCATCGCGCCGTGGGTCTGCATCGCCCGGTCGACGGCGCGGAATCCTGCCTGCACCGCATAGGCCTTGGTCATCGACAATTCCTTCACCGCGCGTTCGCCCCGGTCCAGCAATGTCGCGGAATTCAGCCCCATCAGATGCGCGGCATGCAACTCCATGGCGCTGTCGGCGAGCGGAAAGCTGACACCTTGATAATCGCCGATCGGCTGGTCGAACGACTCGCGTGTGTTGGCGTAGTCGAGCGCCAGTTCTAGCGCCCATCTGCCGTAGCCGATGGACCGTGCGGTGTTGTAAATGCGGCCGAGCGAAACGCCGTACAGCGCCGTGGCAAATCCCTCATGCAGCTCGCCGACGAGTTGCCAGGGTTCTACCTTGATGTCATCGAAGCTGAGTTCCGCTTCGTCGCCGCCGATATGGCCGAACAGTTTGATGATGCGTTGTATCTCGAAGCCGGGCGCGTCAGTTGGCACCAGGAAGGCGGAGATGCCACCGCGCCGCGCGGCCGCCCGTTCCGGGTCGGTGATCGCGAAGATGATGCAATAGTCGGCGACCGGCGAATTGGATGTCCAGATCTTGCGTCCGCTGATCCGCCAGCCGTCCCCGTCCGGTTCTGCCCGCGTCTTCAGCGCCGCCGCGTCGGACCCCGCGCCCGGTTCGGACAGGCCGAAGCACATGGACTTCTCGCCGGCCATCATGGGGGCCAGGATTTCTTCGCGAGCCCGTGGCGTCGCCATTTCCAGCAACCGGCTGGGGCCGAACGCCCAGTGGCTGACCGCGTAAAGCATCAGCCAGTTCTGCGGGCCGCAATGGTGGAACAGGGTCTGCCAGCCGACGAAATAGGCCAGATGCCCCAGCCCACCGCCACCCAGTTCCTCCGGCACGCACATGGCGTAATAGCCGGCCTGCGCCGCAGCGCGCCGGACCTCGCCGATCAGGCCGATCAGCTCATCCGAAAACCGTCCATCCTCCCGGTACAGACGGCGTGGATCTTCGAAGAAGTCACGGTGGGCTTCGTGGCGCGGGATCACCTCCGCATCGGCGAAGGCGCGTAACCCGTCGGCAACGGCGGTAATTTCCTCGGGAATGTCGAAGGCGATTGCGGGCATGGTCGGTCTTCCGATGTCTCGAACGACCTACACCCATATCACCCAATCGCGTCCGAGGGGAGACCCGCTATTTCTTGACTGCCTCGAGGACGTCACTGACATCCGGGCGCGACGAATAGTCGAACTCGGAGAACCGGTGGGTGATGACCCCTTTGGCGTCGGTCACGAAAATGATCGGATGCGCGATGCCCGAATGAAAGGTCGATTCATCGTTCAAAACATCGAATGCTTCGATAATTTCGGTATTGGAATCGGACAAAAGCGTGAATGCGACCTTGCGCCGCTTGGCGAAATGGGCAAGCGAGCCAACATCGTCACTGCTGATCATGGCTACGTTGTAGCCGAGGTCGGTGAAATCTTTCTCACTGTCGCTCCAGACGACCGCCTGGGCTTTACAGTAGGGTCACCAATCGAGCGATCTGGTGAACAGCAAGATCAGTCCGGACCGGCCGACCAGTGATTTCAGGCTGTGCGCGTCGCCGTTCTGATCGTCGGCCGCCATGTCCAACGGGATGGTTTCACCGACCTTGAGACCTTGGTCCAGGTTATCGTCCGCCTGCGCTGCGAATGCGGTGATAGCGAGCGCGACGAAGAGTGCCACTCCCGCCATGATCCAGCGGCCCGCATTGTCTGCGGTCGTTGTCTTGGCCGTTCGTTTCATCAATGTTCCCCCTGTTGCGCGAACGCTAGTCGAGATTTGTATCCTGGTCGCAAATTTAAAGGGCTTTCGGGCAAAAATTCACAGGAATGTGTCCGCTGGGGTACCGTATCGCCATCGCCGCCTTCCGGAGAAATATCCATGCCGAATTTCGAGAAACGATCCGTCGGACGAACCGGCCTTTCCGTCACGAGCCTGGGGTTCGGTGGTGTGGGTCTAGGCCAGCGGGTCGGGGCAATAAGTGAAGCGCAGGCAGAAGCGACCCTGAACGCCGCCTTGGCCGCCGGCGTTCGCTATTTCGATACCTCGCCCTGGTATGGCCATGGCCTGAGCGAGCACCGTACCGGACACGTGCTGCGGACGCAGCCGCGCGACAGCTATGTGTTGTCGACCAAGGTCGGGCGGTTGTTTTTTCGGCCGGACAATCCGGACAGCTTTAAGACCAAGGTTTGGGTGGACGGGCTGCCGTTCGACTACCGATTCGACTACACCGCGGCGGGTATCCGGCGTTCCTACGAGGACAGTCTGCTGCGGCTTGGCGTGAATCGGATCGATATGCTGTTCGTGCACGATTTGGACGACCGACTCGACAAGGGGGACGCCAATGGGATCGAGATCGGCGGCGTCGACGGCGCAAGCGAACAGCTTGACCGGGGCGGCGGCTGGCGGGAACTGGCGGATATGCGGGCGCGCGGTGAGATCAAGGCGATCGGCTTCGGCATCAACTATACCGGCTTGATTCCGCGCTTTCTGGAACGTTTCGACCCCGACATGTTCCTGGTCGCCATGCCCTATACCCTGATGGATCAAGATGCGTTGGACGCGGAACTGCCGCTCTGCGCAGAGAAGGGCATCAGTGCCGTGATCGGGTCGGTGTTTTCCTCCGGCATCACCGCGACGGGCGGCGGCAGTGATGCGGTTTATGGTTACAAGCCGCCGCCGGCCGACGTTCTGACAAAACTGAACGGTATCGAGGCGGTCTGCGTGCGGCACGGCGTGCCGATGCGGGTGGCCGCGCTGCAGTTTCCGCTGTTCCACCCGGTGGTCGCTTCTATCATACCGGGCGCGATGGCCCCGGAACATGTCATGGAGAACGCGGCGCTGATGGAACACGCGATCCCGAGCGAATTCTGGGCAGAGCTGAAATCCGAAGGGTTGATGCATCCGGATGCGCCGACGGGTTGAAGTTAGGGAGACGACCAGATGATCGACTGCAAAATCGAAACCGATGGGCTGAATTTCTTCGGGCGTGATCTTTCACGGCCTGAATGTGTTTTGTGTCTGGAGTCGGGCGATACCTACGTCTCCAACTGGGATGGCGGCGTGACGCAGATCGCGCCGGACGGAACACCGACCCATATTCTTGCGGCGGACACACCGCATCCGATCGGCGTCAACGGGTTTGCGATCACGCGGGACGGTGATTTTCTGCTGGCCGACCTGAACCCGCAGGGCGGCGGTGTGTGGCGGATGCGTCCGGATGGAACCGCCGAACCCTTCCTGCTTGAAATCGATGGGCGACCAATTCCACCGACCAATTTCGTCGGCGTCGACCGCACGGGTCGCGTCTGGATTTCGGTCAGCACTTGGCATGAGCCACGCGACACGGCCTACCGCAAGGATGTTGCCGACGGGTTCATCATCATGGTCGAAAAGGGAGAAGCACGCGTCGTCGCCGACGGTATCGGCTACACCAACGAGGCAATCGTCGATCCGACCGGCGAATGGCTGGCGGTCAACGAGACGTTTGGACGGCGGACCAGCCGGTACCGCATCGGTGCGGACGGTAGTCTCGGGCCGCGCGAAACGGTGACCGAATACGGTGCGGGTGTCTATCCGGACGGGTTGGCGTATGACGAGGCGGGCGGTATCTGGATGACCAGCGTCGTCTCTAACCGCTTGATCCATGTTGCGCTCAATGGTGAGCAGACCCTCGTCTACGAGGATTGCGACCAGGACGCGCTCGACATTGTCGAGGCGGCCTACCTATCCGGCGAACTCGGCCGCTCGCACCTCGATTCCGTGGTGTCACAGGTGGCTAAAAGCATTTCCTCGGTTGCCTTTGGCGGGGCGGACCGCAAGACGGTCTATATGGGAAATCTGTTGGACGACAAGATCTACAGCTTCCGCAGCCCGATTGCCGGCGCGGCGCCGTCGCATTGGAACGTTCGAATCTGATACCGGCGGTCGAACCGTTCGAACAGTTTTCGCTTCAGCTCACCGGGCTTTGGCCAGCAGCCAATAGGCCAACCCGGCCGCCAGGGCGACCGCCACCACGCCGTGCTGCAGTTCGGCCGATACGTAGGCTAAAAGGAAGCCGGTCGCCAGCGGACCGCAGGCCGCACCGAGATCGCGCCATGCCTGCATGCGCGCGAGGGGGCCGATCGCTTGCGCGTCCTCGGACAGGCCCTGCACGATAACGGCCGGTCCCAGGGAGGCGAGGGCGCCGCGGAACAGGAGCATGATAAGCGCCCCCGCGACCGTCAGCCCGCCGGCGACGAAGACAAACCCCAGGATGGTCAGAAGGGCGGACCAGATGAAAACGCGGCGCGCGCCGAAACGGTCCGCGATCCATCCGAACAGCGGCGCGGCAATGGCTTCGCCCACATGGCGCATCGCCAGCAAGACGCCGCCGCTCAACACGGCCACGGCTAAGGAGCTTTCCCGTGCGAAGATCAAGGTAATGCTGATTGCGAAGACACCGTCGACGCCGTAGCCCTGCAGAAAAAACAGGAGATCGATCGGTCGGGGACGCGCCAGGGACGACGGTTTGTCCTTTTGCGCAGCCTCGGAATGCCGTTCGGGCAATGTCAGTGCGATGGGAATGGCCAGGGCGGTGGGTATGGCGAGGATCAAAAAGGCGGTATTGGGACCGACCAGCCCGACGAGCCAGGCGCCGATGATAAGCGCCGCGATAGGACCGAGCCTTTGGACGGCGCGGCCGACACCGACGCGCACGCCGACCTGCGCACGGTACTCGACCGAATAAACCAGGGTCACCAACAGAAGCGCGGCATAGGTCAGGCCCCACATGATGCGCGCAATGAGAAGCACCACCGGTCCTTGACCGAAGCCGTACAGGGCGGTGGAAATCGTCGCGAGAACGGCACCGGCGACGCACATCCGCCGGACGCCGATCGCGGTCGTCATGCGGGCGATGACGCCATAGGCGAACACCCGGATGAAGCGGTTGGCCGACAGCATCACGCCGACCCAGGGCAGGGTCAGGCCGAATTCTTCGGCGTAAACCGGTAGTACCGCGTAGATCAGCGCATCGCCGATCAGGGCCAGCGACAGGATAGCGGAAGACCCGATGACCGCCTGCCAGCTGCCTTGATCCGAACCGCTCATCGCGGTCGCCGGCGGTACCGGCCTGTTGGATGCACCCTAGATCTTGAAATAGTCCGGCCTTCCGTTTGGCCAGGGGTCGCCCCAGAGCTGTTGGCCGCCATCCACGGTGATGACCTCGCCAGTCACGAACTTGCCAGAGGATGCGGCGAGATAGACGCAGGCCTCCGCCACGTCCTGCTCGTCGCCGGTGCGCCGGAAGGGGTTCGATTCCGGGAAGGTGGCGGCGCCAGCCTCTGGGTAGTTGTTGAAGCCGGTGCTCTCAACGCAGCCCGGCGCCACGCAATTGACCCGGATGCCGAGCGGCGCCCACTCGACGGCGACCGTCTTCGACAGGTAGATGACGCCGGCCCTGGC
>JAPPPC010000321.1:3550-6856 GCA_028817685.1 Rhodospirillaceae bacterium | reverse complement strand
GTTTTGAGATATCCGGAGGCGTAAACGATCGTGCATGCCGGCGTCCCGACAACCGTCAAATAGGCGAATGCCGAAGAGATCGCCGTAATGAAGCCAAGCACGATCGGGCTTTCATTGGCGACCGTCGCCAGCTTGAGAACGATCGGCCCCAGCACCGCCACCGCCGCCCCGTTCGACATGGTATTGGTGACGAGCGTCGTCAGGGCGGATACCGCCGCCCAGAGACCGATCCCCTCGCTCGCCCCGAACGGGGTCAGCAGCGCCAGGAAATTCTCCGCGATCCAGCGCGCTGCACCGGTGTCCTTCATTTGAACGCCCAGCGAAATCGCCGCGGCGTAAAGAAGCACGACGCCCCAGTTCACCCCCGAATTGATGTCTTCCCATTTGACCAGCCCAGCGATCAGAAACAGGGCGGCCCCCATCACCGCGACGGTCCCCATGCCGAACTCGCCGGACAGGGTGATCCAACCGACCAGGATCATGAGGAAGAAGAGAATGGACAGCCAATCCGCCGGCTTCATCGGTCCTTCGACAATGATCTGTTGGCGAAGCTTGGCGACCGCCCGGGACAGGTTCGCGTATTCCGGCCGGAAGGTCCGCAGCAGGATGAATGTGACGAACGGCAACTGGATCAGGAAAACCGGGTAGGCATAGGTGATCCAGGTGACGTAGTCGATCAGGAACTTGCGCGTCTCCGGATTGGTCGGGTCGAAAAAGAATTCCTTCCAATAGCCGATCATGATCGCGTTTCGCGCGCCGCCGGACGGGGTGCCGATCCCGGCAACGGAACAGCCATAGGAGATCGAGAACAACAAGACGGCCGCGAGACCGCGGACCTTTTTCGGGTCATCCGAAGTCAAGGTGATCAAGGTGATCCCGACCGGCAGCATCATCGCCGCCACCGTATGCTCGCCGACAAAGGAGGCCAGCAGGCCGGATACGACGGAGATGCCGAAACAAATCCGCGAGGTTCGCGTGCCTGTGACGCGCACGATGAGCCATGCGATGCGCTTGTCCAGTTTTTGCTTCACCACGGCAACCGCCAACATCAGCGACCCCATGATGAACAAAACCGAATCCGTCATCAGAGTCTTCGCGACGGTCGTCGACTCCAATCCGAGCAGGATGACCTGCCCCACGATGATCAGAAGCGCCACGGTCGGCAGCGGGATCGGTTCGGTCACGAACAAGATGATCGCGATCGCCGACATGGTCAGGACAATCTGCCCTTCCCGCGTCAGCCCTTCCGGCTGCGGCATCGCCATCATAACGAATCCCAAAGCGACGGCGACGAAGAACCAGCGTTTTTCCCAGAAGTAGTAGAAGTTGATCTGCGAGCGGACCAACAGCATCTGCTGGTAACCGCGCCGCCGCACCTTGATGGACCAAGGGTCGTGCGGCTCCGGCGCGCGCAGACTATCCGTAACGAGACTGATCGACATCAGCGTCCGTCCCTGCCGCCTTGCCGGACGGCACCGCCGACGAAATGCGCGCCCAATCCGACACCCGCCAGACGAGTATATCGGCCGACAAATAGCGACGATGTTTGAACTAACTGGACGGACATTTTCTGTATATTACTCAAAACGCGCTCAATACTAGCAGATAATTACTAAAATTTGAATAGTTAACGCCTGATTATTGCGCGCATTAACTTGGTTAACAATCAAACCGATTTGCGCGTTCGGATGGGTTTGCGAACGACGAACCGAACCGTACGATGGTAGTCGCACAAGCCTGACCGAGATTTCGAAAATGACACAGACACTGATTCTTGCCGGCGACATGAACTTCACCGGCGTCACCGATCCGAGCGTCCCCTTCGCCAGTATCGGCACGGAATTGCGGGCGGCGGACGTTGTCTTCGGCAATCTCGAATGCTGTTTTTTCGACAAACCAGATCACGATCCGGCGAAGCGCGAAGGGTTCTATGCGCCGCCAATCGCCGCGGAAACGCTCGCTTCGGCCGGCTTCGACGTGGTCGGTTGCGCCAACAATGTCACCTATGGCGAAGAGGCGATCATGGCTTCGCTGGCGCGCCTCGACGCGCTCGGCATCGGCCATACCGGTGCCGGTGCCAACCGCGATGCCGCGTACGCACCCGCAATCGTCGACAAAGACGGCGTCCGTTATGGCTTCCTGCAACGCACCTCCGCCTATTGGCCCAAGAACCAACAGGCGACGGATGAGTCGCCCGGCGTTGCGATCCTAAAGGGGCACACGGCATACCGGCCCTTGCAGGACGATCTCGCGCCAAACCGGCCTGGCCTGCCGCCGGAAGTCGTGACCTGGACGGACGCGCAGCAGCTTGCTTCCTATCGTCAGGAGGTGGCAGCGCTTTCGGAGGAGGTGGATTTCCTCGTCGCGTCGCATCACTGGGGCTACAAGACCGAAATACTCGACTACCAGATCGAAATCGCCCATGCGGCGATCGATTCCGGTGCCGCTGCGGTCCTAGGCCACGGCCCGCATTTCGCGCTTGGTGTGGAGGTCTATAAGGGCAAACCCATCCTCTACGGCGCCTGCAATCTGTCGTTCAATCTCGGGCACAGCGAGGCGCACCTGCACTGGATCGGCTATTTCGCAAAGATACAAACGGACCCCGATGGAATCGCCGAGGTCGCGCTTCATCTCGTCCGCCGCACGGCTGCAAACGAGACGGTTCTCCGGCGTCCCGGCGAGGAACCAGAAACGGTGCAAAATCTCATCGCACAATCCGAGCAATTTGACACGCCCTTGACGGTCGAAGAGGACAGGATCGTCATGTTCCGGCGCGGATAGGGTTTAGGCTTTGAACTAGGGCATTAATAGCCGTAACGTGGCCGAGCATCCACGGAGGCCGCCGTTGCCCTCAGACCACGTTCCACAGCCCTCGCCTACAGGCCATCCCGGCCCGCTCGAGCTGGCGATCAAGTTGGGCCTGATCGTTCTGCTGATCCTGCTGTGCTTTCAGATTATGGCGCCGTTCCTGCTTCCGGTGCTATGGGGCGTCATTCTGGCCATCGCACTGTATGGCGGCTTTACCAAGATCTCGAGTTGGTTGAATGGCCATCAGAACTGGGCTGCGGCGCTCATAACAGTCCTGACATTGGTCCTGCTGCTCGGGCCGGTCGGCATTCTGGCAGCCAAATTGGTCGAGAATCTGCAAGACGTCGCAACAGAGCTGCAAACCGGTGCGATCGAAATACCTGCCCCACCCCCCGCCGTTATCGGCTGGCCGTTCATCGGCGAGCCGCTCTACAGTTGGGGATTTTAAACAGGTGACCCTGGCGACGGATAGAGGGGGGTATATGTGGGGGGGGGGCG
>JAPPPC010000321.1:0-3540 GCA_028817685.1 Rhodospirillaceae bacterium | reverse complement strand
CCCACCCCCCGCCGTTATCGGCTGGCCGTTCATCGGCGAGCCGCTCTACAGTTTTTGGACGCTCGCGGCGACCGACCTGGAATATGCCATCTCCGAACAGGCCAGTTATCTGGAAGATGCCGGCCGATGGCTGCTCGACCTTGCAGCCGGACTGGGCGGCGGCTTCTTGCAGTTCCTGTTCGCCGTATTGATTGCCGGGCTGTTGCTGCCCAACGCGGCCAGCGCTCGGCGCGCGATCTTCAACTTCGCGGACAAGGTAACGGAAGAAAACGGCGCCTATCTGGTCAATCTGTCCGGCGCGACGATCCGTAACGTGGCGGTCGGCATCATGGGCATCGCCTTGTTGCAAAGCCTGCTGTCCGGCATGGCCTTCCTGGCGATCGAGGTTCCCGCGGCAGGGCTGCTGGCCTTCCTCGTACTGCTATTCTCTGCAGTGCAAATCGGCCCCTTGATCGTCGTCGTTCCGGTGATTGGTTACGTCTTCTGGACGGCTGAACTGCTTCCGGCGATCCTGTTCACCGCCTGGATTATCCCGGTCAGCTTTCTCGATACCGCGCTCAAACCGATCCTCGTCTCCCGCGGTCTCGATACGCCGATGATCGTCATATTCGTCGGCGTCATCGGCGGCACCCTGTCCTTTGGCATCGTCGGTTTGTTCGTCGGCCCCGTGGCGCTGGGCATCGGCTATAAGCTCCTGACGGAATGGACGCGGCGGGACGACGATCAGAGTGTTTTGGAAGCGGGAGAGTAGCCGATGTCAGACACGACCGAACATTACCGACCGGGCGTTCTGCACCGGATCGCACCTGCCGGCGATGGCGCGCCGCTTGTCTTCGACATCCCGCGCAGTGGACATGACTATCCCAACGATTTCCGCTCTCCCGCCGGCTTCAACGAGGTGAAGAGCTCGATTTCGATGTATGTGAACGAGCTGTTCGATCAGGCCCCGATGCATGGGGCGACCTGGCTCTACGCCTGTTTCCCGAACGCCTATATCGACGCCAACCGGCACGAATCCGATATCGATCCCGCGCTCATCGACGGCACGCTCGACACCCCTTTCGAACCGACGGAAAAGTCGGAGTTTGGGGTCGGCCTCATCCACCGGGTATGTGACGGTACCGGTGCACCGCTGCAGCAACTCCCCATCAGCACCAGGGACTTGCGGCGGCGCCTCGAGGAATTCTACTGGCCGTACCACAACGAGCTGTCGTCGACCCTGCAAGACATGCGCGCGCGTTCAGGGTGCGCCTTCCATGTCAGCTGTCACAGCATGGCCTCAATCGCGCGCGGTGTCTCGAAGGATGCCGGCGCGCCGCGCTCCGATTTTGACATCGGCGATCGTCATAGCACGACTTGCGAACAAGAATTTGTCGATACAGTCCGGGAATTCCTGAGCGGCCTCGGCTACGACGTCACCGTCAACAAGCATTTCGCCGGCGCCGAATGCATCCGCAAACACACCGACATGGCCAACGGCATCCAAAGCCTGCAAATCGAAACCCGCCGCGGTCTCTACATGGATGAAGAGACCTACGAGAAGCGGCCGGAATTCGAGACCGTACGCGCGCATTTAGGTCAGTTGGCCGCACACCTGTCCAACTTCTCCCGAACCTTTTGTTGATCATTTCCACGTTCTCAGAACAAGTTAATCGTGGCATTTGGCGGGAAAGTCATTCCGATACTTCGGATCACCCGATAATACTTTAGAATAATATTTTCACATCATACTCAAGACACGCGCCTCGCTACCACTCGGTGTATTCTCACCCACAAGCTAACCAGTTTCTTGAATCGGGGGACGCTTTATGATGTTTGAAATTTAAATTTTGCCCTTGCATTTTTACACTTAAAGCGTGCGACAGCGACCTGAGAACACTCCTATTGGGACGCAAAGACTAAAAACTTATGACAAAGAAAGCGGAGTATTCGTTGCTGCCCAAATTGTTAGCGCTTTCATAACCTTTTCCCCCTATCGCGAGCGAGACCGCCGATAGATGAATTCAGCTCCGGGGAAAAAAATGCGCGGACTCAACAATCTAAAACTCACAAAAAAGCTGCCGGCAATCATCGTACTGTGTGCGCTCATATCATCCACAAGTATTATGGTGCTGACGACATTCCGAGCAAAGGACGCCCTGGTCGCCGCGCAAACCGGACAGCTGGAAGCGCTGCGAGAGGCCCGCACAAAGCAACTGGCGGATTACCTCGGGTCCATTGAGGAAGATTTGCTCGCCGTCGCGGACAACCCTTTCACGCTTTCGGCGTTGCGCGCCTACAATGACGGATGGAACGCTCTTTCATCCAATCAAACTCAAACACTGCAAAAACTTTATATCACGGGGAACCCAAATCCCACTGGAGAGAAAGAGAAGATGGACGCGGCAAGTGACGGCTCCAAATACTCCGACGCACATGCGACCTATCACCCGTGGTTTCGCTCGTTCCTCTATGCCCGAGAATATTACGACATTTTCCTCTTCAATCTTGAGGGTGACCTCATTTACTCGGTTTTCAAAGAACTCGATTACGCAACGAATTTGAACACGGGAGAATGGAAGGAAACGGATCTCGGAAATGCTTTCAGGGCCGCACAGCGCAATGGCAAAGCGGGCGAGAAGTTCTTTTTCGATTTCCGTCCCTACGCGCCTAGCTACGACGCACCGGCGAGTTTTATTTCGACGCCCATCGTCGACGAGAAGGGCGTGATCGAAGGGGTTCTGGTGTTCCAGATGCCGATCAGCCGCATCAACCATATCATGCAGGCATGGGCGAATCCGGCGAAACCTACATCGTCGGCAGTGACTATCTGATGCGCAGCGACTCCCGATTTTCGAAGGAGTCGACAATTCTGAAAACACGCGTCGAAGGTGCGACGACGAAAGCCGCACTAGCGGGCGGCACCGGCGTCGAAATCGTGCCGGACTATCGCGGTATTCCCGTTGTTTCCGCATATGTTCCCCTACAATTCCTGGGGACGACCTGGGCCATAATGGCGGAGATCGATGAAGCGGAAATGCTTCAGCCGGTAATCGACATGCGCAATCAGGCGGCGATCGCCTCGTTGCTCCTTGCCTCTATCATCGTGGCAGTCGGCATGTATTTCTCTCGCATGATTACATCCCCGATCATCAAAATAACGGACGCTATGCGTTCCTTGTCCGACGGCAACGCCACGGTCGAGGTGCCGGAGACGCAGCGCAAGGATGAGCTTGGAGACATGGCGCACGCCCTGCTCGTCTTCAAAGAGAATGCGGCTGAGGTCAACCGCCTCAAAGAGGAACAAGAGGTCCAGGCCCGCGCGGCGGAATCCGACAAAGCCGCTGCGATGTCGGCCCTGGCCAATCAGCTTGAAGAGGCTGTTGGCGGTGTTGTGGCTACCGTCGGCAGCGCGGTGGGCAAAATGCAGAATTCCGCCCAATCAATGTCCAAGACTTCCGAACGGACCATCGAGACCACGAAGGCCGTGTTCACCGCAACGGAAGAAGCGAAATCGAATGTCGAGACCGTATCGATGTCGGCCAGTGACCTGAACAACTC
>JAPPPC010000076.1 GCA_028817685.1 Rhodospirillaceae bacterium | reverse complement strand
TAGTCAGCTATCAAATTCACAAAGCCGCGCCCTTATGTAGGAACGGCCTCGTTTGCCGCGTTGGATTAGCCCTGAGGATTGTGTTTCCATAGGCTCTGGTTGGGAGCAATACGAAAAGGGAAAACGCAATGGCGAAAACGCCGGACTATTTCGTGGGCAAGACGATTCTGATCACCGGCGCCGGCAGCGGGATCGGCCGCGCCACGGCCCTTGTCTTCGCCCGCGAAGGCGCCAACGTGGTTTCCACGGATATCGATGCGGCTGCCGCGGAGAGAACCGCCAACGAAGTCATCCAGGTCGGTGCCAAAGCGACCTTTGCGAAGAGCGACGTCACCGTGCGCGCCGAAGTGGATGCCGCGGTCGAACAGGCGATCGCAGATTTCGGGCAGGTGCATTTCGTGTTGAATTCCGCAGGCGCTGCGTTGGCGCGCCGGCCGTTCCTGGAGATCGACGAGGAACTCTGGGAGCGGACCTACGCGCTGAATGTTCGGGGCACCTTCAATGGCTGCCAGGCGATCATCCCGCACATGCTGGAGACGGGAAGCGGCGTCATCGTGAATATCGCGAGTGTCGCGGCGTGGGTCGGTGGGGCCGGCAATTCCGTGCACTACGCCTCTTCCAAAGGGGCGGTGAACACCATGACCATGGGGATTGGGCGTGAATTCGCCAGCCGCAACATTCGCTGTCTTTCAATCTCGCCGGGCGTTGTCGACTCGCCGTTCCACGACACCACGCCGCAGGAGGTCCTGGACAATTACGCGGCGTTGATCCCGATCGAACGCATGGCGGAACCCGACGAGATCGCCGAGACGGTGCTGTTCGCGTGCTCCGATGCGGCGTCCTATCTGACGGCAGATACGATCAAGGTGTCCGGCGGCATTCGCTAGGAGCGCGTATACACAGGCAGGAGAGTTTCATGAAATTCGGCCAATTCGAGATCATCCGCTGGCATCAGACGATGACGCCCGAACAAAGCATCGAGGCCGTCATGGCGAAGATCGAGCTGGGCGATACGCTCGGCATCGACGAGATCTGGATCGGCGAGCATCATTTTTCCCGGCATGGGCTGGTCTCCGGCATTTTTTCCATGTTGGGCAATGTCGCGGCGCGGACCAAGAACGCGCGGATTGGCACCGCCATCGTCGTCCTGCCCTGGCGTAATCCGATCCAGACGGCGGAAGAGGCGGCGATGGTCGACGTCCTGTCGGGCGGCAGGCTGACCCTGGGTGTCGGCGCCGGCTATCAGGCACTCGAGTTCGATGGCATGAACACGGACATCACCGAAGCCCGCGCCCGTTTCCGTGAATATGTCGACGTCATCTATGGCTGCTGGAAGGACGAACCGCTCACCTTCAAGGGCGACTTCATCGATGTTGCGGATTTGAACGTGCTGCCGAAACCGGTGCAGAAGCCGATCCCGATGCATATCGCCGTCAGCACCAGTCCGGAAAGCGTCGATTATGCGGCGTCGAAGGCGATGCCGATCATGGTCGGCGGGCCGACCGCCGTCATGGGCCAAGTGCCGCAGGTGCTGGAGATGTGGCACGAACGCATGGAGCATTACGGCCACCCGCACGAGCATATCGATCTCGGCGTGGCGCAGGACGTCTATGTGGCGCCGACGATGGAGGAAGCGGAGCACGATATCGCCGGGCTGGAGGACGTGATCAACGCCGAGTTCCACCGTATCGGCAATCCGAAGAGCGCCTCCGGGGCCATCCCGGACGGCTACAAACGTTGGACCCATCGCGACAAGGACCGCGTCGTCGGCGGCGAGAAAGCCAAGGAGATCGGCATCCTGCCCCTGGTCGGCACGCCCGAAGTGGTGGGAGAGCGCATCGAGGTGCTGCGCGGGCTGGGTATCAACTCGATCCGCTGCAATTTCGGCAAGGCCGGCCTCGACTCCGGCAAGATGCAACGCTGCATGCATATGTTCGCCGAAGAGGTGATGCCGCACTTCACGTGACGGGTCTCCCGGCCCGTTCAATCGGATCGCTGACAAAAATACGGTTTAAATGGTAGGGTTTGGCTCCCACTACGCAGGGACCCGCATCATGTTCACCGTTGCGCCGTTCTCCATGATTTTCACGACCTGCCGACGAATGGCCCGGGGTCTCGCCTGCCTGGCCGCGCTGTCGGCCGGTGGGCTGTCCCTGCAGCCGGCATATGCCGGCGACAACTACCGCACGCTGACCGGGCCGGAAATACAGCGCCTCTTCGGCGGGCTGGAGGAAGCCGCTTTCCCCTCCGACGGGACGGGCGCGGAAACCGACGACTGGGTCATTACCTTTAACCTGGACGGCAGCTGGGAAGCGTTCACGAACGGGGCCGACGCGCAAGGGTCCTGGGAGGTGAAGGGCGACCAGCAATGTGTGACGATCGAGTCCAGCGCCGTCGCCTCGCCGGATGACGAAAATTTTATGTTCGAGGGCTGCTTTACCGTGCGCGTCGATGTGGCGGAGGCCAAGATCGCGGGGAATTTTTCCAGCCTCGGCAAGACGCAGTTCGTTCTCATGGACGGGGCCGTTGACGCGGTCGCGCGCCTGAACGCCGGATCCGTTAATGAGAAAGCCGCCGCGCGGGAGGCGCCGGCGAAACCGGCTGAGGATACCAGCCAAGCGGCGGCGGCAGATGAGGCGCGGCGGCAGGCGCTCGAACGCCAACAGCGGGAGGCGGAAGCGCGCCAAAGGCAAGAAGCCGAAGCGCGGGCACGGCAACAGGCCGAAGCACGTGCGCAGCAGGCGGCGGCGGACCGCCAAAGGCAGGAAGCGGAGGCGCAACGCGCCGCGGAAGAGCGGGCGCGTAAGGCTCAGGAAACGCGCGAAGCCACGGCGCGGCAACAACAGCTCGAACAGGAAAGGCTCGCGGCGGAAGCGAAGATCAAGCAGCTACAGATTCAGCTCGAGCTGGAGCGTTTGCGGCAGCAGCGGGGACAGGCCGCGCGGCAAGGGGCGCAGGGCGGCAGCGATACGACACCGCCCACCATCCAGGCCGCCGCGCAGCTTGAGACGCGCGCGGCGCGCATCACCATTCAAGGCGTTGCGAAAGACAATGTCAGCCTGGTCCGGGTCGAATTGAATGGACGGCGGATCGAAACGCGCGATGGCCGGTTTTCGACCGACGCGCCGGTCTCGCTGGGCCGCAACACGATGCGGATCACCGCCTTCGATGCGCAGGGCAACAAGACCGAACACACCGTCACCGTCACGCGCACGCGCGACGTTCCGGATATCGCTTACGGCAACTATCATGCGCTCGTCATCGGCATCAATGATTACGCCTCCCTGCCGAAATTGCAGACGGCGATCACCGATGCCGAGACCGTCGCGAAGACGCTCGAGGACCTGTACGGCTACAAGGTGACGCTGCTGAAGAACCCGTCGCGCGCCGATATCATCGATGCGTTGGACGATCTGCGCGACGAGCTCGACGAAGAGGACAATCTGCTGATCTACTATGCGGGTCATGGCTGGCTCGATCAGCAGACCGGCGCGGGGTTCTGGATGCCGGTCAACGCCAAGGCGGACCGCCGGTCGCGCTGGATTTCGAATGCCACGCTCACCAACGCCCTGCAGGCGTTGCTCGCGAAACATGTGATGGTCGTCGCCGACAGCTGTTATTCCGGTACCCTGACCCGGTCGATCAAGGTCCCCCAGCGCAACCGCGCCTATCTGGAACGGATGGCGGAGAAGCGGACGCGGGTCGTGCTGGCGTCCGGCGGGCTGGAGCCGGTGGCCGATTCGGGCGGTGGCAATCATTCCGTCTTCGCGGCGCAATTCCTGAAGGCGCTGCGGGGGAACGAGGGTGTGCTGGACGGCACCAAACTGTTCGAGTCCGTGCGTCAGAACGTCGTGCTCAACGCCGATCAAACGCCCGAATATTCCGATATCCGCAAGGCTGGGCATGAAGGCGGCGATTTTCTGTTCGTGCGAAAACAATAGGTGGCGGCCCAGTTTTAGGTTTTCACCGCGCCGTTTTTCCCGCTTCTGAACCGAACGGTAACCATTTTCCGCTACGGATACGGGGTTGATCGCAGCCGCGTGGCGGAGTGGAAAAGATGACGGAACCCTGGGTCGCGCATTACCGGGAGCACGGTTACGCCATCGTGCCCGGCGTATTTGATGCTGACGAGATCGCGGCCATCGCCGCCCAGTTCGACCTGCTCTACCGTCAGGGCCTTGCCCATGGCCGCAGCTATCGCGACCGCAACAGCTTCTTCGCGGTGACCGACGACGCCGCGTTGGGCACCATCGTTCGAATGGTCCAGTGGCCGAGCTATTTCAACGCCGCGCTCGAACGGATCCGCCGCGACGCGCGGATGCTCGACATCGTGGCGCCGCTGCTCGGGACCGATCTCAAACAGATCATCAACCAGCTGCACTGGAAGCCGCCCGGCGCGGCGATGACCGAGTTCGGGTTTCATCAGGACTCGCGCTCGCGGCGGCCGCGCGAGGCCTACCGTGACTTTGCCGCCTCCTACGTTCAGACCGGCATCGCCATCGATCCGCACCGGGCGGAGAATGGCGCGATGACGGTCTATCCCGGCAGTCATCGTCTCGGCGAGATCCCCTTCGATCCAAACCGGCGCACCATGAATGTTTCGCTGGACGGTCGCGATCTCGAACGTCTGGGGCTCGATCCGGCGAAAGCGGTGACGCTGACCTTGGCGCCCGGCGATGTCGCGCTGTGGGGCGGGCATACGCTGCACGGGTCGGGCGCCAACAGCACCGCGTCGGATCGGCGGTTTTATCTCAACGGCTATGTGATCGCGGAGAATTGCGATCGGGGCGAATGGGCCTGGCGTGATGCCGCGCCCTGCCCACTCCCCGACGAACCCTCGCTGGTCCATTACGAAGCGCTGCACGAGGCACCCGGGCCGATGTATGTGGATTAAGGTCCCTCGCGCGTAGCCTTCTTACGGATCAATCACCCGCATCCTCCAGAACCATCGCGGCGCATTTCTCGCCGATCATGATGCTGGGGATGTTGGTGTTGCCCGACGTCAGGGTCGGCATGATCGAGGCGTCGGCGACGCGCAGCCCTTCGATGCCGCGCACCCGAAGCCTGTCGTCGACCACCGCCATGTCGTCCTGCCCCATCCGGCAGGTACCGACCATGTGGTGGGTGATCTGCCCGGTATCCTGAATGAATTTTAAAATCTCTTCATCGCTTTGGATGTCGGGGCCGGGCTGCAGTTCTTCGGCGATGGTTTCTGCGAGGGGCGGCGACTCGACGATTTCGCGGGCCCGGCGCACCGCGGCGATCGACGTCATGCGGGCGTTCGGCGTCTGCAGGAAGCGGAAATTAATTGCCGGCGGATCGGCCGGGTCGGCGGACCGGATGTGGATGCTGCCGGTGCTTTCGGTGCGCTGGACATGGGAATACATGAAGAAGCCTTCGACCGGCGACAGGCGCCGGCCGCGCCCTTCCTTCATTTCGGTCATGTAGGGCGCCACCACCATCATGATGTCCGGGTTTTCCAGGTCGGGGCGCGACCGGGTGAAGACCCGCACCGTTCCGATCCCCTGTGAAATGAACCCGTCGCGGAACAGGCCGAAGCGCAGGATTTCCAGCATCAGCCGCCAGCCCCGGCCGCGCTTGGCGAGGGAGATGCCCGGGCGGTTGAAACGCCATTTCAGGATGGCGCCGTAATGGTCGCGCATGCCCTCGCCGACCCCCGCAAGCGCGTGCACCGGCGTGATGCCGTGTTTCGCGAGCCGGTCCGGATCGCCGATTCCGGACAGTTCCAACAGCTTCGGGGAGTTCGCCGTCCCGCACGATACGATGACCTCGCGCGCTGCCCGGGCTTCTTCGGTTCTGCCATTCCGGACATAGCGCACACCGACGCATCGCTTGCCGTCGAAGAGCAGCGCGCTCGCCTCCGCGCCCGAATGGATCGTCATGTTCGGGCGCTTGCGGGCCGGCTCGAGATATTGGGTCGCCGTGCTTTGGCGCAGGCCGCGTTTGACGGTCTGCTGCGCCATCGCGACACCTTCCTGCGTGGCGCCGCTGTAATCCGAATTGTAGGGAATGCCGACCGCATTGGCCGCGCCGATAAACAGGTCGTAGAAGGGCGAAATCTTCGACGCCTCGTTCACCGGTATCGGTCCGCACCGGCCACGGAATTCGTCGTCGCCGATATCGGTGTTTTCCATCTTTTTCAGGATCGGCAGGACATCGTCATAGCTCCAGCCGCGGCATCCCATCTGCGCCCAGGTGTCGTAATCGAGCCGCTGGCCGCGGTTATAGATCACGCCGTTGATCGCGCTCGACCCGCCGAGGATCTTGCCGCGCGGGATGTAGATCTGCCGGTTGCCGTGCCCTTCGTGCGGTTCCGACTGGTAGCGCCAGTTCGCCGCCGGATTGTCGACCAGATTGGCCGCCCCCGCCGGCGGCCGCGTCCAGATATATTTCGCACCCTTCGTGCCGGCTTCCAGGCACAGCACCGTGTGTTTGCCGCTCTCGCTCAGCCGGCCTGCGGCGGCGCCGCCGCCGGAGCCGGAGCCCACCACGATGTACTCATAGCCCTCGTCGCTCCTTTCGCCCGCGGGGCCCGTCAGGGCGCGCTACCCGCATAACCGCAGCCAATCGATGATGGCCGGAAGCTTAGCAGCGACATCCGCCGTCGCGCGAACGACGTTTGACGCAGACCCGTTTCCGGCAGGCGCGGCGAGCCTCTCAGACAGCAAACGGGCGGACCCGAAAGTCTTGACTGTGTGTGGCTGAGAAGGGGTCCCTTGTACACGGCCCTTCACGATGCCGTGCAAGCCGCGCGGGGTGCTTTTTGGCGCTGAACAGACCGCTTACATGTTCATTATCTATTGAACACTAATAATGTGGAGGTCTACATGAAGAACGTGATCT
>JAPPPC010000270.1 GCA_028817685.1 Rhodospirillaceae bacterium | reverse complement strand
ATCAAGTGCAGCAGCAAGGCCGAAATATAGGCCAAACCGAAATTCATTGCCGGCCCCGCCGCGGCCACGATGACCATCGCCCGTCGCGGATCGCGCAGCTGGAGAAAGTTTACCGGTACCGGCTTCGCCCAGCCGAACAGGAAGGGGGCGGAGAGGATCATCAGCAATCCCGGCAGCGCAACCGTCACGACGGGATCGATATGCCGCAGCGGGTTGAAGCTGACCCGGCCAAGCGTCCTTGCCGTATCGTCGCCAAGCTTCCAGGCCGTCCAGCCATGCGCCGCCTCATGCAGCGTGACCGCCAGCAACACCGGAACAATCCAGACCGACGCGGTGTAGAAAATCGACTGGAGGTCACCCCCCATTCGCCGCCCCCGGCGACAGCAATGCCGCGAAGCGTGAGGCAGCGTCCCCTACCGGTTCGGCATCGCCAAGTTGCGACATTGCCCGTGAAACCCGCTCGGTCGCCGCCCCTGACAGCGGCCCGCACGCCCCGAGGACAGCGGTCATCTCCGCAACATCACCATTGCAATGCAGCGCGATATCGCATCCGGCATCCAGCGCCGCTTTGGTCCGCACCGTCATGTCGCCGGACAGTGCCTTCATCGACAAATCGTCGCTCATCAGCAGCCCGTCAAAGCCGATATGGCCGCGGATCGTCTCGGCGATGACAGTCGACGATGTCGTTGCGGGCGCATTCCCGTCGATCGCGCTGTAGACGACATGCGCCGTCATCGCCATCGGCATGTCGGCCAGCATTTGAAACGGCCGGAAGTCGCTCGTTTCCAGTTTATCGCGTGACACATCGACGACCGGCAACGCTTCGTGACTGTCGAGTGTCGCGCGGCCGTGCCCAGGAATGTGTTTGATCACCGGCAGGACACCACCGGCGAGCAATCCTTCACAAGTCGCACGCCCCAGCGCCGCGACGGCTTCCGGATCCCTACCGAAGGACCGGTCACCGATAATTCCGTGGGTTTCCGGGAACAGTAAGTCCAGTACCGGAACGCAGTCGACATTGATCCCAAGGCCGAATAGATCGTGCGCCAGCAAGCGGCCGTTCAACCGCGCCGCCTCGCACGCCGCTTTCGGGTCGGTTTCGTATAGCGCGCCGATCTGCAGCGCCGGCGGCGCCGTCCGCCATGGCGGCGAGGGCAGCCGCGCGACCCGCCCGCCTTCCTGATCGGTCAAGACCGGCGCGTCCCCGCGCCCCACGCAATCGCGCAGTTCAGCCACAAGATTCCGGACTTGATCAGCACTTTCCACATTGCGCGCAAAGAGGATGAAACCAAGCGGATCCGCCTCTTCAAACAGTCGCTTTTCGTCTGCCGACAAGGACAGCCCAGCGCAACCAAGGATCGCCGCGCTGTGTTTCATTGCGGTGTGCACGGCTATGGCCTGATCACCAGGCAACCGACCTTCTTCTGCTTGAGCGCATCGCAAATGCGCTTCGCGGCAGCCAGGTCCTTCAGTGGGCCGGCTTGTACCCGGTAATAGACCCCCTTCTTGTCGAGGTCGGCACGTTTCACGAGCAATGTGAGCTTACCAAGGATCGCGCCATGCTGCTTGACCCGCTTGGCCCAAGCCGATTTCGCCGCCGCTTCCGATCGAAGCGAACCGATCTGAATACGATATCCTTTTGCCGGATCAGGCTTTGATGCGGTTTGCGTCGGTTTTGGAGCCACAGCGGGCGATTTCGGCGCCGCCGGCGGCTTCGGAGGCGCTGGCGGTTTGACGGCGACTTTCGGCGGTGGCGGCGCGGCCTTCTCAGCTTTCGGCGACTTCACGTCCGGTGTCCCCGCGGAGGGTGCGACTTTCGCCACAGCGGGGGCTTCTTTTTCCGGTGCCACATTCTTTTTTGGAGCAGCATTTTCGGCAGGCGTTTCCGTCGTCGGAGCCGGCAGTTCCGACGTGGGCGGCGCCTTCGGCACTTCGAGTTTTGGTTCCGAAACGGGTGGCGGTTTCCGGACGATCGGTACCGGCAGCGGTTTCTCCGGCGGCGGCAGCAACCGCTCCACCTTGCGCCCCTCGGTGGATTTGTCGATCTTGCCGTAAACGAGCTTGTCCTGGTCGGCGATTTTTTGGCCGCCGGGGTTCGTCGGCGCAACTTTGCTTGGCCCGTCCGGTTTCAGCACAGGTGCGGCGAACTCACTGCCTTCGCGGATGCCGGTGTTGTAGGCGTACCAAACGACTCCCGCGAACCCGCCCAACGTCACGACAGCCAGGAGCGCCGGCAACAAACGTCGAATGCCACTTGAAGGTGGTTTGGTTTCTTCCGCGTCGAGTTTCTCGAGCTCCGCCTCGATGGGATCGACGTCGTCGGCCATCAGCGCAGTTCCTCCAAGGGTTCCACCCCCATCAGCTCCAACCCGCTGGCGATCACGGTGCGGACCCCGCTCACCATCGCCAAACGCGCATGGGTTTGCGCGCGGTCGTTCTCAACGATGAAACGCAACTCGGTCTGCTCCTTGCCCTTGGTCCATAGGCCATGAAACGCAGCGGCCAGCTCATAGAGATAATAGGCGATTCGGTGCGGTTCATGTGCCTGGGCCGCGCCTTCAATCGTACGCGGCCATTGTGCCAGGAGCTTGATCAATGCGAGTTCGGCCTCGTCGGTGAGCAGACCCAAATCGGCAGTCTGATCCGCGTCCAAATCCGGGAAGGCATCCGCCGCCATCCGGGCAACCGAATGACAGCGTGCATGCGCGTATTGGACGTAGAACACGGGGTTTTCCCGCGATTGCTCGGTGACCTTGGTGAGGTCGAAATCCAACGGCGCGTCGTTACTGCGGGTCAACATGATGAACCGCACGACCCCTGGCCCGACCTCGTCGATAAGATCCCGCAAGGTGACGAAAGTGCCGGCCCGTTTGGACATCTTCACCGGTTCACCCTTATCCAGCAGTTTGACGATCTGGCAAATTTTGACATCCAGATCAGCCGCCCCTTCCGTTACCGCCTTGGTCGCCGCCTTCATCCGCTTGACGTAGCCGCCATGGTCCGCGCCCCAGACGTCGATTTGCGTGTCGAAGCCGCGCGCATGCTTGTCCTGGTGATAGGCGATATCCGACGCAAAGTACGTCCAACTGCCGTCCGACTTCTTCAACGGCCGGTCTACCTCGTCCCCGAACTCCGTCGCCTTGAACAGGGTTTGCGGCCGCGGTTCCCAATCGTCGGGCTTCTTGCCCTTCGGCGGCTCCAAGGTTCCCGTATAAATCAATCCGCGCGCCTCGAGACCGTCCAGCACCGTGTCGACCCTGCCCAGCTCGACCAGACCGCGCTCGGAGGTGAATACGTCGAATGTGATCCCCAGCGCCGCAAGATCATCGCGCACCAGATCCATCATGGTGTCGATGGCGAAGGAGCGGACGACCGGCAGCCATTCGGATTCCGGGCTCGCCTGCCAGCGATCACCGTCGCGTTCGGCCAGCGCTGCGCCGACGGCCTTCATATATTCGCCGGGATAGAGTCCCTCGGGGATCTGCCCAATCGCTTCGCCAAGCGCTTCGCGATATCGGAGATGTGCGGAGCGGGCCAGCACGTCGACCTGCGCGCCTGCATCGTTGATGTAATACTCGCGCGTAACCGCAAAGCCCGCCTTCTGCAGCAGCGCGGCAAGAACATCGCCGAAAACGGATCCACGGGCATGACCGATATGCAGCGGTCCTGTTGGATTCGCCGACACGAACTCCACATTGACGGGCGCCCCGCCGCCGATATCGGAATCGCCGAAGGCTTTTCCGGTCTGCAGAACCGTACCGAGACAGCGCCGCCACAGATCATCGTCGAGCCTGACATTGATGAAGCCCGGACCGGCAATTTCCGCCGTCGAAACGCCCTCGGCATTCGCCAGTTTACCGGTCAGCAGCTCCGCCAGGTCGCGCGGTTTCATCCCCGCCGGCTTGGCGAGCACCATCGCCGCATTCGTCGACAAATCGCCGAAAGCCGCATCGCGCGGTACGTCGACGGCGACCCGGTCCAGGTTAAGGCCTTCGGGAAGGCTCCCGTCGCCGCTCAGCCCCTCGATAACGTCGATAATTTGCTTTCGGAAATCGCTAAAAATATTCACGGAATCAGTACTTTCCTTCTGATATGCGACGATGCAGGCGCAGCGCGAACTGATCTGTCATACCGGCGACATAGTCACAGACGACGCGCGCCGTCTGCGCCGTATTTCGGCCGTCTGTAGACCGGCGCCACGGATCCGGGAGCCGTTCCGGTTCGCCGGCAAAACATTCGAACAATGCGCTGATAATGCCGCGCGCCCGGTCGGTCTCTGAAACGACAGATTCGTGCCGGTACATCCGTTCGAACAAGAACCCTTTCAGCGCGCGCTCTTTCTCGCTCATCGCTGTCGAGAAGGCAACCATAGGACGGTCCAAATGACGAATATCCGCGGCGCTGGCGGGTTTTGCAGCAGTCAGTCGTTTTTCCGTTTCCGCAATAACATCTTCCACCATATCGCCGATCAGGCGCCGAACCGTTTCGTGGACAATGCGTGTCTCGTCGACAGAAGGAAATTCGGACCGCACCTCGGCAAAGGCCTGAGCGACATGCGGGACCTGATTTAGGTCACCGATCGCAAATATCCCAGCCCGCAGCCCATCATCAAGGTCATGGTTATTGTAGGCGATATCGTCGGCAATGGCGGCGACCTGCGCTTCAGGACCCGCGAACGTATCCAGTTCCAGGGAGAACAACGCGTCAAGTGCGGCAATGCTGGGTGTTTTGATCCGGCCTTCAGCAAACGGCCCCGAAAGCGGCCCATTATGCTTGGCGACGCCCTCCAAACTTTCCCAGGTCAGGTTCAGCCCGTCGTAACCCGGATAACGGTTCTCCAAACTGTGCAGAACGCGAACCGTCTGGTCGTTGTGATCGAATCCGCCGAACGCTGTCATCGCAATATCCAGCGCCTCTTCGCCCGCATGGCCGAAAGGCGGATGCCCGAAATCATGTGCCAGCGCGAGCGCTTCGGTCAGGTCTTCATCCAATCCTAGCGTCCGGCTCAACGCTCGCGCGATCTGCGAGACCTCGAGACTATGGGTCAGACGCGTGCGGAAATGGTCGCCTTCCGGTGCGATGAAAACCTGTGTCTTGTGCTTAAGCCGCCGAAACGCTGTCGCGTGTATGATCCGGTCGCGGTCGCGCTGAAAGGGAGACCGGCGCCGGCTGCCCGGTTCGGAATGCACGCGACCCCGGGATTGAGCGGCTTGCGTCGCATACTTGGCGATCGCCAAATCCATGACTACCCTTGATTAACCGAATTGACATAGCCTCTTAGCGCGCTACATAGGCTGTGGTAAACTGCAAGTGCCGGCGCAGCAACAACTTGCGCCGCGCAGGAGAGAAAAATGTCCGATCCGTTCGCATCCGAAATCCCGGCCGCGGAAGCTACTTTTACGATTTCTGAATCGGCGAGAAAGCGCTTGTCGCAGATTTTCGCGCAAGAAGACGATCCGAACACCATGCTACGCGTAAAGGTGTCCGGCGGCGGCTGCGCGGGCTATCAGTATGGCTTCGACTTCGAGAGCACCATTACCGACGATGACCGCGTGTTCGGCGACGATGAAGTGAAAGTCGTTATCGACAGCGTCTCAATGGACCTTTTGGGCGGTTCGCAGATCGATTTCGTCGACGATATGGTCGGTGCGTCTTTCCAGATCAACAATCCCAATGCGACGGCCTCGTGCGGTTGCGGCACGTCCTTCTCGACCTGATCCCGTGAAAATCGCGACATTCAACGTCAATTCGATCAAGGCGCGCCTGCCGCGCGTGCTCGAATGGCTCGAAGAGGCATCGCCCGACGTCGCCTTGCTGCAGGAAGTGAAGACCGTCCCTGAAGAGTTCCCGTGTCTGGAGATCAACGGCCTGGGCTACGAAATAGAGGTGCACGGGCAGAAGAGCTACAACGGGGTGGCCATCCTGTCGAAAACCCCGATCGAAGACGTCAAGATGGGCCTCCCGGGTGACGAGTCCGACGAGCAGGCGCGCTACATCGAAGCGACGATCAACGATGTACGCGTCGCCTCGATCTACCTGCCGAACGGAAACCCGACGGACACGGAGAAATTTCCCTACAAGCTGTCCTGGATGGACCGGCTTATCGACTATGTCCGCGACGAGCTGCTGCCGCAGGAGCGCCCTTTCGTCCTCGGCGGCGATTACAACATCGTACCGACGGATGACGATGTGTATGACCCGGAAGGCTGGGCGGATGATGCGTTATGCCGGCCGGAGTCCCGCGCGCGCTTCCGGACGATCCTGAATATGGGCATCACCGAGGCTTGGCGAACCCTGCACAAGGAAATCGGCGCCTACAGCTATTGGGATTACCAGCGGGGCCGCTGGCAACGGGACGAAGGCGTGCGCATCGACCATCTGCTGCTGTCGCCGCAAGCGGCGGACCGCCTTGTCGCCTGCGAGATCGACCGCGGACCTCGCGGCAAGGAAAAGGCCTCGGATCACACGCCGGTCTGGTGCGAACTTACCGACTAACGTCACTGGCGCACCAGCGCCGCCACATCGCGCGATAGGCGCGTCCCATGTTGCGGACATAGCGATCGGCATCGCAGACCCGTGATTGCGTCACCATCGGCCGCAGGGCCGCCCGCAAGGCGGCAAGTCGTTCGAGGTTTGACGCCAATTCGACCGCACGGGCGCCATAGCTGGCGGTATCGTCCGCGATGCACACGGCCAAGCCGGCGGCATCCAAAGTGGCGGCCGAACACCGGCCCGCGAACCGGTCGCCGGCCAGCGAGATGACCGGAACCCCCATCAGCCGCGCCTCGACGGTCGTCGTCGCCCCGCTGAAGGGAAATGGGTCGCGCGCGATAGCGATACCGTCATAGGCGCCCAGACGCTGCGAGCGCAGG
>JAPPPC010000444.1 GCA_028817685.1 Rhodospirillaceae bacterium | reverse complement strand
GGATACGCGACATCGTGCAAAAAGGGTCCGGCTGGTTCGCCGAACAGGGCCGCAATGGCGGCAAGGGACTGCGCAGCTATTCCGTCTCTGGCCGGGTGAAGGAACCCGGCGTCAAGCTGGCGCCGGCCGGGGTCACCGTGCGTGAGTTGATTGAGGAATTCTGCGGTGGTATGGCGGACGGTCATGCGTTCAAAGGTTACCTGCCCGGCGGTGCGTCCGGCGGCATCCTGCCGGCTTCGAAGGGCGACCTGCCTCTGGAATTCGGCAAGCTCGAAGGCGAAGGCTGCTTCGTCGGCAGCCACGCGGTGGTCATCCTGTCCGACCGGGACGATATGGGCGACGTGGCGCGCAACCTCATGCGCTTCTTCGAGGATGAGAGCTGCGGCCAGTGCACGCCCTGCCGGGTCGGCACCGAAAAGGCGGTGGCGCTGATGTCGAACGGGCCCTGGGACGAGGCGCTGCTGGAAGAACTCGGCCGCGCCATGACCGACGCGTCCATTTGCGGTCTCGGACAGGCCGCCGCCAATCCCCTCTTCTCCGTCCTCAAGCATTTCCGGGAGGAAGTCGTATGACGGTCAGTTTCACGCTCAACGGCACGCAAGTCGAAGCCCAAGACGGCGAGACGATCTGGCAGGTCGCGCAGCGGCAAGGCGTCGAGATCCCGCATCTCTGCCATTCGCCGGAACCGGGCTACCGGCCGGACGGCAATTGCCGCGCCTGCATGGTCGAGATCGAGGGCGAGCGCGTGCTGGCGGCCTCCTGCATCCGCACGCCGGCCGACGGTATGGTGGTGAACTCCGTCTCCGACCGCGCCAAATCGGCGCGCAAGATGGTCTTCGAGATGCTCGCCGCCGACCAGCCGGAGCGCGCCGTCGCGCACGATCCGGAGTCGAAGTTCTGGCACTGGGCCGACCATGTGGAGATTACCGGCAGCCGCCTGCCCGCCCGCACCCCGGTCGCCGCTGACTCGAGCCACACCGCAATGGCAGTCAATCTCGACGCCTGCATCAACTGCAATCTCTGTGTCCGCGCCTGCCGCGAGGTCCAGGTCAACGACGTCATCGGCATGGCTTATCGCGGCCATGGCAGCAAGGTGGTCTTCGATTTCGACGACCCGATGGGGCAAAGCACCTGCGTCGCCTGCGGCGAATGCGTCCAGGCCTGCCCGACCGGCGCCCTGATGGAAAGCGCCCTGGTCGATGAGAATGGCGTCGGCAAGACCGATCCGCTGCGCGAGGTCGATAGCGTTTGTCCCTATTGCGGGGTCGGCTGCCAGATCACTTACCAGATCAACGACGAAAACGAGATCGTCGCGGTACAGGGCCGCACCGGACCGGCGAACGAGAACCGGCTCTGCGTGAAAGGCCGCTTCGGCTTCGACTACGTCAAACACCCGCACCGGCTGAGGAAGCCGATGATCCGCCGCGACGACGCGCCGAAGGCCGCCGACATGGATATCGATCCGGCCAACCCGTGGACGCATTTCCGTGAAGCCACCTGGGAAGAGGCGCTGGATCGCGCCGGCGCCGGTCTGAAAGCGATCCGCGAGCGCGAAGGCTCGAAGGGACTGGCCGGGTTCGGCTCCGCCAAGGGTTCGAACGAAGAGGCCTATATGTTCCAGAAGCTGGTCCGCACCGGCTTCGGCACCAACAATGTCGACCATTGCACGCGGCTATGCCACGCCTCGTCCGTCGCCGCGCTGATGGAAGGCATCGGCTCCGGCGCCGTCACCGCGCCGTTCACAGCCTGCCGGGATTCCGAACTGATCATCGTTATCGGCGCGAATCCAACGGAAAATCATCCGGTTGCGGCGACATTCTTCAAGCAAGCTGCGAAGCGCGGCGCGACCCTCGTCGTGATGGATCCGCGCGGTCAGGCGCTTCGGAAACACGCGACGCACATGCTGCAGTTCAAGCCCGGTACCGACGTGGCGATGCTGAACGCGATGCTGAACGTCATCATCACCGAGGAACTGTACGACCGGCAATATGTCGAATCCCAGACCGAGGGATTCGAGAATCTCAAAAAACATATCGTCGATTTCACACCCGAAGCCATGTCGGAAGTTTGCGGCATCGACCCCGAGACGTTACGTACTGTTGCGCGCCACTACGCCCGGGCTGAATCGTCGATCATCTTCTGGGGCATGGGCATTTCGCAAAGCACGCACGGTACGGACAACGCGCGTTGCCTCATCGCGCTCGCCCTGACCACCGGCCAGGTCGGCCGCCCCGGCACCGGGCTGCACCCGCTACGCGGCCAGAACAATGTCCAGGGCGCCTCAGACGCGGGCCTGATCCCGATCGTCTATCCGGACTATCAATCTGTCGAGGGCGAAGAGATTCGCAAGAAGTTCGAGAATGTCTGGGGCACCTCGCTCGACCCGAACCGCGGCCTGACCGTGGTCGAGATCATGGATGCGGTGCATGACGACATCATCAAGGGCATGTACATCATGGGCGAGAACCCGGCCATGTCCGACCCGGATGCCGATCATGCCCGCGAGGCGCTGGCGAAGCTCGAGCATCTGGTGGTGCAGGATTTGTTCCTGACGGAAACCGCCTTTCATGCCGACGTGGTGCTGCCCGCCTCAGCCTGGCCGGAAAAGGACGGCACGGTCACGAACACAAACCGGCAAGTTCAAATGGGCCGTAAAGCGCTGGAGATGCCGGGCGATGCGCGGCAGGACTGGTGGATCATCCAGGAGATCGCCAAGCGCATCGGCCTTGATTGGTCCTATTCCCATCCGAGCGACGTGTTCGCGGAGATGAAGGGCGTCATGGGGTCTCTCGACAACATTACGTGGGACAGGCTGGAGCGCGAGAGCGCTGTCACCTATCCCGTCGACGCACCGGATCAGCCGGGCAACGAGATCGTCTTCGGCGACGGCTTCCCGACCGAGAGTGGCCGCGGCAAGCTGGTCCCGGCCGATATCATCCCGCCGGACGAGCAGCCGGATGACGAGTTCCCGATGATCCTGACGACGGGCCGGCAGCTCGAGCACTGGCACACCGGCGCCATGACCCGCCGCAGCCGCGTGCTCGACCATCTGGAACCGGAAGCGATCGCGCAAATGTCATCGCGCGATCTGCACAAGCTGGGCCTCAAAGCCGGTGACAAGGTGCGCGTGGAAACCCGCCGCGGCACGATCGAGCTGATGGCGCGCGTCGATGGCGCAATCCCGGAAGGGCTGATTTTCATTCCCTTCTGCTTCGCCGAAGCGCCGGCCAACGTCCTGACCAACCCGCAGCTCGACCCATTCGGCAAGATTCCGGAGTTCAAATATTGCGCGGCGCGCGTGAGCAGCGCCGAGGCAACCGTCGCCGCGGAATAATCCGAACTGGACCTTACCGGCTCACGTCACGCTGGCAGACAACCCGCGTTTCGTAAATTGTGACCCTGGTTGCAGCCAGGCTACAGCGGAACGACCGGACGAGCGGGATAAAATCACCAAAGCTCTAGTCGCAGCACTCATGACCGATGCGGCAGAAGCAGGAAACTGTGATGGCGTCGTCCGCGATCTTCCGGGCTTTTTCCAGTTCCGGGCGAATGGCATCGAGGGCTTTCTGATCGCCCTGCTTTTCGCAGCACTCCGCATAGCCGACCAGGCTCCAGATATTGTTCGGATGCTGTGACGGGCGGACGAGCGTATCGTCCAACCCCAAATCGGCACGGTAGACGGCCGTAGCTTCATCGACATGGCCCTGCTCAAGAAGCAGTGCGCCCAAGGCATGGCGCGGCGGCATCATCCAGGACCACGGTTCGGAGTAATTGAGGTTGTCGTAGAGCTCGACCGCCTTGCGCAAATTTGCGAAGGCGACATCATAGTTGCCGCGCCGGTATTCCAATTCGCCCGCCAGCATCGGTCCCGCCACCGCCAGCATGTCGCGCGTATCGTTCTGAAACACGATCCGGTCCGCTGGCAGAGCGGCAACGGCATCGCGCAGCAACCGCTGCTGTTCCTGCGCCTCCGCTATGTTGCCAAGAACCGCATGAGCGATTCCCTTGGCGTATTGCCAAACTGCATAGGTGACGCAGAACAGCTTCGGGTCGTCCGGCAGCGGTTCGTCCAGAATCTCCTGCCATTTCCCGAAACGGATCAGGACATGTGCCTTCATGCCATAGAAGGCTTCCAGGTAGTTCACCAGAAAGGCAAAGTCAGAGAGCAGGTACTCCGGTTTCACCGTCGCCTTCATTTCCTCCGCGGCACGAATCGCCGGCTCGTATTGGCCGGAGAAGAACGCGCCGTACATCTGGAAATGAATGTTGTGCAATAGATAGACGTAATAGATGCCAAGCTCGCCGTCATATTCCAGGTACTTCTCGTCGGCGGCCGCGGCCTCGACGTTGGAGGCGATCGTCTTTTCATACTGGCCGCACAGAACGTAGATGTGCGAGGGCATATGGGTCAGGTGCCCCGAGCCCGGCACCAGCGGACGCAATTCGTCGCAAGCTTCCAAGGCGCGCTCCGGTTCCGGAGACATTTCCATGATGTGAATGTAGAACTGCAGCAGCCCGCAATGTGACGCATCACCGTTGCGTTTGATGCGGGCCAGCGCGGTTTCGACGATTTCGATCGCGTCCAGCGTATCCGTCCCTTCGGCGGCGACCCGGTTCTGCAAATCCCAAAGCTTCCAAGGCGTCCGCACCATCAGCGCTTCAGCCGTCAGGGCGCAGACATCGTAATCTTCGGAATATTCCCGATAGACAGCCCGCATCGCGTCGGCATAGTCGTCATCCCACTGGCTCAACGTTTCGGGGTCGTCTGCCGTGGCGGCCTGAAAGCGCCGCGCGAGCGCGCCGCACAGCGCCTTCTCCAGCTCCGTCGCGCTACCGTTCGCCGCGAGTGCGGCCGCCTTTTGCGCGTTCTCGTGACAGGTCGCGATGACCACCGGCCGTCCCGTCGGTGACATCTTGTCCCAGGGAATGTTGTAGTAGGGGCCGGTCGCATAGGCGACACCCCAATAGCCCATGGCACAATCCGGATCGAGCTCGACGGTCTTCTCAAAACAACGGACCGCTTCATCGTGATGGAACGCGTAGCACCAGTTCAAGCCGCGGTTAAACCAAAGCTGAGCTTCATCCGACCGCGTAGAAATATCTCGCGCATAGGGGCCAAGTGAAAAGTACGAATCCATCATGTGATCTCCGATCAGGAAGCCCGCAGCCTGATTGGGCTAGCCTGACCATGCAATGAGCACAGGGCTGCACTGCAAAATAGGAGGCTGAAGCGGTTACAGGAAGGGCCTATGTTCCAGAGGATCACTACTTGCGGAGTTACCGCCATGTCCCGCCTCAATGCCCTGCTTACTGCACTCGCCCATAAGGGCAGCCGGACCGTCGCAAAGCTTTACCGGGAGGACCGCCAGCCGGAGCGCTTCCCCGACGTCTTCATCGAGAAGATTACAGCGACCGAATAGACCAGAATCACAGGTTCGGATGAAACCGAATACGGTTCCACCCGAACGTGATCCGGGCTAGGCGAGGCCCGTAGCCTCATCGAGGCCCAGCATAATGTTCATGTTCTGCACGGCCATGCCGGACGCCCCCTTACCAAGATTGTCCAGCAGCCCCATCAGCACCACCTGCCCCTGCGCCTCGTTGCCGAAGATGTGCAGCCGCAACTCGTTGGTATCGTTCAGCGCTTCCGGCTGCAACCGGCTGATCGCGGACGTATCCTCCAAGGACGCGACCGTCACGAAACGCCGGCCGGCATAGTAATCCGCCAGCACCGCGTGGACCTCCGACGGTGTCGGCTGCGACGGCATCGCCCAAAGCTGTAGCGGCACCTGCACGATCATACCCTGCGCGTAGCGCCCGACGCTTGGCACGAAGAGCGGCCGGTGCTTCAGCCCGGTGTATTTGTGAATCTCCGGCGCGTGTTTGTGCTCCAGAGCCAGGCCATAGACCTGAAAGTTATCCGTCGTACGGTTATCCGCGCCTTCATCCTCGAAAGCGGCAATCAAGCTTTTGCCGCCGCCGGAATAGCCGGAAACCGCGTTGATCGTGAGCGGCCAGTCCGCCGGGACGATCCCCGCCTCGACGAGGGGATGAACCAGCGCGATCGTCGCGACGGGATAGCAGCCGGGGTTGCTGACCCTTTTGGCGCTGGCAATCCGCGTCTGTTGTTCGGCGTCATACTCCGCCATGCCGTAGACCCAGTCATCGGCAACCCGGTGCGCCGTACTGGCGTCGATGACCCGTGCATTCGGATATTCAATCATGGACACCGCTTCGCGCGCCGCATCGTCCGGCAGACACAGGATCGAAAGATCGGCGCGATTGAGCATGGCCTGCCGCCGCTGCGGGTCCTTGCGCTCTGAATCGTCCAGATGCAACAGCTCCACATCCTTTCGGTCCGCGAGCCGCGCGTGAATTTGCAAACCTGTCGTACCAGCTTCGCCGTCGATGAATACCGTGGCCGTCATTTCCTCAATCCTTCTTCACAAACAAATCGGGCGCCCCCGAAATAGGCGCGCCCGACTCGTCGAACCATCCGTCTTTCAGAGACATTCGTTTCTTACTTTTCACCTCGCATACGTCGTCGCATTTGAGACATAGCTTTGCTCCGCTTTCGAATGGTTATTGGCCGCTATTTACGCCGGATCGACCAAGAACGCAAGCGCCCCCGTAACCTCCAAGCGACGAGTCCGGCTGCAAGGATCGCCAATACGATCTCAAGCCCGCCGATTGCGTGCATGGTGTCATGCGCGGCGCTCTCGCCCATACCGGGATGGGATAACGCCGGCGTCGTCAGTAAAACGGCCGTTAGAAAAGTCAGTACTGCTTTCATGATGTCTCCTTCGAGGGCCCACCGCCCTCCAGGTTAGGGTTTCGGATCGACGGCCGGTCTCCTGGCTTCGAACAATTCCGCGCCCGCCTTCCCGGCCCCGGTAAACTGCGGGG
>JAPPPC010000478.1:4825-6925 GCA_028817685.1 Rhodospirillaceae bacterium | reverse complement strand
GCAATCAGACGGGCCGCCGGGAACCGCCCGGTCACAGCTCAGGTGCGCGACCTCGCCCGAAGGCCGTTGACCGTATCGGACCTGAACGCGTGCGACGCCGTTGTGTTCGACCCGCCCCGTGCAGGTGCGCAGTCGCAGGCCGCGGCTCTAGTCCAATCAACAGTACCGGTGATCGTGGCCGTGTCGTGCAATCCGGGAACATTGGCGCGCGACCTGAGTCTGCTCGTAGATGGCGGTTACAGACTGCAATCCATTCTGCCGATCGACCAGTTCCCATGGTCACCGCATGTCGAAGCGGTTGCAATATTGCGCCGATAGAATGTTGTGATGTCCATCACAGACGATCCATTCGTTGTCTGTCAGACTATGTCTGTATCGGTTGCATAATGCAGAAGTCTGCTCATGCTGCGAATCGGCCCAGACCTGGAGAGACAAAGCGAACACGCGTTGACACTCGCTCGCGCCGCGCGCGAGGCCTCGCCGGAACAAGCTCGAAAACTCGGCGAACTCGCCGCCAGCATTCTGCACAGAGTCGTGACCCGCGGAAAATATTGCAGTCCGGAATCAATCGAAAACAGCGTTAAATAGGCGCTGCGCCGGGTAGTTTCAGGCGATTCTCCGCTACGATCGACGGCTCGATCTCGGCCCAGTCCGCAAATTCCAGAAGCAGTGTCTCATCCGTCAGAAGGTGATCAAGGAGTCCGCCCTGAAACGCGGGGTCTTGCGCCCGCTCCCGAATATCCGCGGGTCCGATACCGGTAAGCGCCAAGAACCGACCGATGCGATCGGAATCCTGGGCGATGAAAACCAGCGCCTTTGCCGCGAGGTCGCTTGCCGCCGCCGCGTCTGTCATGTGCCACTCCTCTCAAAACGCAATCGACCGGTCGCCATCGTCGACCCATCGACGGCACCCGGGCCGGGTGCCTATGCTACCCACCGGTAGATATTGAAAGAGACAAACATGGTTTGGGATCCGCAACAATACCTGGCTTTCAAGGCACCGAGATTGCAGCCAGCGATCGACCTCCTGGCCCGAATACCGCTCGATGCGCCGCAGAGCGTCGTCGATCTCGGCTGCGGTCCGGGAAACGTGACACCCCTGTTAAAACAACGTTGGCCCGATGCGGAGATCGTCGGTCTCGACAACTCCGATGAAATGCTCGCGCGGGCACGAGAAGCCGTTCCCGAAGTCCGCTTTGAAAATGTCGACGTGTCCAACTGGAAGCCGGACCGGAAATACGACGTCATATTTTCCAATGCAGCGCTGCAATGGGTCACCGGGCACGAGACGCTGTTCCCCAGTATCGCCGCGCAGGTCGCGCCGGGCGGTATTCTGGCCGTCCAAATGCCGCGAAACTTCGAAGCCCCGTCGCATAGTACGATGCTCGACGTCATTCGCGGAGGGCCTTGGGAAGATCTGTTGGAGCCGGTTTGGGTCGCGGTACCCACCCAGGCGCCGACCTTCTATTACGATCTACTCGATCCTCTCGCCAGGGATCTGCAGATTTGGGAGACCGAATACGTTCAAGTGCTCGAAGGTGAAAACCCGGTCGCCGAATACACGAAGGGCACCTGGTTGACCCGTTTCCTGAACCCGCTGGACGAACCGTGGCGCAGTGAATTCGAAGCGGAGTATCGCGCCCGGATCGCCGCCGCCTACCCGCCGCAACCCAACGGCAAGACCCTCTTCCCCTTCCGCCGCCAGTTCATCCTGGCGTCGTTCTGAACCGTCATAAGGAATTACAGCATGAAAATTCTCGTCCTCGATGGCGACGGAATTGGTCCCGAAATCGCCGGTGCGACAGTGCGCGCGGTGGACGCGCTGAACCATCGGCTGAATCTCGGCCTGGAAATCACCCGCGCCGATTCGGGGCTGAGCAGTCTGGAAAAGCATGGCGTCACGTTGACCGATGAGGTTCAAGCGCAAGCCGCAGAGGCCGACGGCGTGATCCTCGGACCCACCCACTCTTTGGTCTATCCCTCTCCGGAGGATGGCGGCATCAACCTGTCGCCCTGGTTTCGCAAGACCTTCGATTTGTATGCCAACATCCGGCCGGCCAGGGCGCGACCCGGGATCCCGGCGATGGCCTCCGACATCGA
>JAPPPC010000478.1:0-4815 GCA_028817685.1 Rhodospirillaceae bacterium | reverse complement strand
GGCTTCTACGCCGACCGTGCCATGTTCCAAGGATCGGGCGAATTCCTCGCAACCGAAGATGTCGCGCTCGCCGTGCGCAAGATCACCCGCGAGGCATCCGCGCGGATCACCGAGTCCGCGTGCCGGCTCGCCATGTCCCGACGGCGTAAGCTCACCATCGTACATAAGCGTAACGTACTGAAGCTGTCCGATGGCCTGTTCACCGATACCGCGCATGAAGTCGCGGCCAAGTATGACGGTCTGGAAGTCGACGAAGTCATCGTCGACGCGATGGCGGCGCTGCTGGTGCGCCAGCCGGCCACCTTTGACGTGGTCGTCACCACCAACATGTTCGGGGACATCCTGTCCGACCTCAGCGCCGAACTGTCCGGCGGACTGGGGCTGGGACCGTCGATCAATGCCGGCGCCGATCACGCGATCGCACAGGCGGCGCACGGATCCGCCCCCGACATCGCCGGGCAGAACATCGCCAACCCGACGGCGTTGATGCTGTCCGCAGGCATGTTGCTTGACTGGCTCGGCGATCGGCATGGGCGCGAAGACCTCAGCGAGGCAGCACAACGTTTAAGCGAAGCCGTCGACGCGCAACTGTCCGACGAAACCGGCCGCACCACCGATCTGGGCGGACCGCTCGGAACGGATGCATTCGGCGACGCCGTGGCAGCACGCATCGCCGGCTGACCGTCGAATTTTTTAACCATAAATTCAACGGATGCCGCACCGGCCCGCGGCATGTTCGCCGGTTGCGAACCGCCAACCTCTTGAAAACGCCCCCGGTTTAGGCATTTCGGGCAATACAACCCGAATATCCCTAAAACTCACAATATCTGGAGTGTTAACTCTTTATGAACGCTTTATTTAGTAGGTTCCCAACATCAAAAACCACTTGCGAAAGAACTTAATAAGGGGCTGTCCCAGATAACTCGTATTTGGAGTTATCATGGGGACTATGCGAAAGAGCCGTCTGAGCAGGTATAAACAGGATCGTCTGATCGAGCATTTTGTAGCGGGCACGACGGCGCGGACGACGGCGAGTCTTTGTGGCGTGAACCGGAAGACGGCAGCATTTTACTTCCACCGTTTGCGCGAGATCATCGCTTTCGAACTGGAGGCAGAGAGCGAGGCCATGTTCGGCGGCGAGATTGAGGTGGACGAGAGTTACTTCGGAGGCAGGCGGAAGGGGACACGGGGCCGAGGCGCAGCCGGGAAAATCCCGGTATTCGCCCTGTTGAAGCGGGGTGGGAAGGTCTACACGAAGATCATTCCCGATGCGTCTTCGGAGACTTTATTGCCGATCATCGAGCACAAAGTCGTCCCTGACAGCATCGTCTATTCCGATGGCTGGAAAGGCTACAACGCCCTCGACGTATCGGACTTCCACCACTTTCGGATCAATCACTCCGAACTCTTTGCAGACGATGAAACCCACATCAATGGGATCGAGAATTTCTGGAGCCAGGCGAAGCGCCACATGCGGAAATTCAACGGTGTTCCGAAGGCCCATTTCGGGCTATTTTTGAAGGAGTGTGAGTGGCGATTTAACCACAGTGACCCGTCAGTCCAATGAACGCAATTGAGGCAATGGGTTAAACGTCATATGGGCTAATTATCTGGGACAGCCCCCTTAATAATTCGCAAGTCAAAGTAGCTTCGGAACCAAATGACAAAAGTAAAACAAAATCGAGCGACAGTGGAGGGGCAACATGTCGAATAGGGCGCGACGCGAAACCGCGACCTATCGAGGTACTTCAGGTGCCTACTATGGGTTCACGGTTTTCACCGGCGACGAAGCGCTGCCTCGGGCAGCCGGAATATACATGCTCGTGCGACGCGCTGTCGGCCCCAGCGCATGGGATATTCTACTTATTGGGGAAACATCGAACTTCGTGGATGAACTCTCCGCAGCGCGTCCTGGTGCGCTGGCCGAAGCGCGACGGCGCGGGGCGACACATCAAATGCTCTACGTCTCGGCGATCGCTACGGACCGTCGCCGGGAAGCCGCGGTCGACCTATGGCGCAACATTCGTTCGCCGTTGGTCGCTTGGGACTCCGAAGACATTCTGCGCCGCGCCTAGTCGCAAACGTTGTTTCAGGGCAGCTCCTTGCGATAGAAGACTCGCGCGAAACCAGCCTCCTCACCGCGACCGAGTTCGACGTAACCGAGCCGCGGATAGAAGCTGAGATTCTCCGTCATGTGCTGATTGGTGTAGAGCTCAATCGCCGTGATGCCGGCACGCCGCGCTTCCGTTTCCGCAAACGCCAACAGGTACCTGCCGAGCCCCGTGCCCTGCTGAGAGGGGAATACCGCGACATTCTCGATATGCAGATGATCGTCCCGCGGATACAGCACGATGTAACCCAGGATCTGCTCATCCTCGACACAGACATGAACCTGACCGGCTTCAATCTGAGCTGCAAAATCCGCGATCATGGGCGCCGGTTTTCTGCCGATCCGCGGTACGTACAGAGCGTATGCTTCCTCTGCGCAACGTCGGATGGCATCGAGATCGCTCGCAGCCGCTGCCCGAATGTCGCGCGTCCCGTTAGTCATGGGACGGTGCTCGTATTTCAGCCACCTTGGGTTTTCGGCAACATGACCCGTGCGGCGATGAGCTCCAAGCGCTTGTCGCCGCACGACATAAGTCTCTCGCGGAGGTCGAGAAAGAATTTTCCGGCAGCCGTCTCATGCCAAAACCAGCGTTGCGTGTCGCCACTGGACTGCTGTCCTGGCTGGGCCGTACCCGCCTCGGAGTAGTAAGCCAGTATATCCGTGAAGGCGTCCTTGAAGGCCTGCGACGGCACACGGCCGCTATCGTCCACCGGAACTTCATCGAGAAAGGATGCCGTGAAGCGCGCGGCCTCGGGCACGCTCTTACCGCTGACGCCGACTAGGGTGCGGCCCCGCCGGTCCTTCGACAGCTGATACCAAGGTGCAAGGGCGTCAATTTCCTGTAATAGACCGACAACAGGCCCGGCGTCGTCCGACGGTGGCGGCGGGAAACTGACGGGGCAGACCCAACCCGTCTGATCGTCCGCTTTCGGTCCCGGCGCATTGTCGGGGAAATCGGCGAGCACGACAGGGCCGTTGGAAGAATTCAACAGCGCCAGCGCGTCGCCGATCACGCGGCGCTGAAACGCGGCTTCCCCGGGCGACCCGAACGGCCGTCCCAACTCGAACGGTACCCACAGGGCGCGCGGCGCACGCATCGTCTCCGCATGCTCCCGTACCAGCGCAATCGCCGTGGTCGCGATGCCTTCGTCCTCGAAATAGTGAGCAAGCCCGCACACGGCGCGCGTACAGTTCGGTCAGACAGGCGACAGCAGGACCGCGTTGACTTTGTCCTCACGCATCATCCCGGCCAGCGCCCGCGCGCTGTCTTCGAGGAGATCCGGATCGGTGGCGCCCATGAAGGAGTAGTGGAACTCGGCAACCGACCCGATCTCACCGTCCGCCGCCATCTCCCGCAATCGATCGATCGGGAAGACGACGTTCACATCGTCCTGGAACCCGGTACGGTCGAAATTGACCGAGATGTGGGTCATGAGGATGTCTGCGGAATCGGTCTCCGCCGGAATCACGCGGTAGTCCGCGGCACCGAACCCGAATGCGTCTTCTCCGCGCAGCCCGAGGCCGGCAGTCGTGACGATTGCCACACGGCGTTCGGACAGAGGCGGTCCCTCCGCCCAGGGCGTTGTCTCGTAGGTCGGCAGCAGCAGGTTGCGCATATGCGCCTGTTCGCTCTCAACCAGATCTTCCATTCGAGCCATTGTAATATTCGCTTCCGATGCAACTGTACGGTACCGGTCTTTTAGACGGTTATGCCAACGCCGGATAGCCCATCGCCGCCGCCTCGGCTTCCATATCCGTCATGATTTCGTATTCGGACAGCGACAGCTCTGTAAATCCATCGATGAGCAAAACCTCCCGAACGCTTGCGAGGTCGGGATCGACGACCGCGTTGCGCAGCGCCGCCTTGATACGCGCCTGACATTCCGCTGTCGCATCGGATGTCGTTACATAGGGTAGCGATGGCGCGGCACGGGTCTCACCCAAGACTCGGACCGCACTGACCGTATCGGGCGCATGTTTCGCCATCAGGCCGAACGTAACGCAGTCGATCGCTGCGACGTCCGCCTCGCCAGCGACGATCAAGGCGATCGATTCAGGATGACGGCCGGACACGACAATCTCGGAGAAGAACCGGCCGTCCCGCGCGAGCGGCGCGATCTCACGCCGCAAGACGTTCATACCCGACTGCGAGGTCGCGCCGTTGATGGCACATCGGCTGCCGCGCAGATCCGCGAGCGATTGAGCAGTGCTGTCCCGGCTCACTACGGTGAAGCTCCGGTACTTCCCCCCAGTGCATCCCGGCGTCCGGTAAACAGGTGTCAGGAGCAATGACAGACAATCCCGATACGACGTGAGTAGCGGATAACCGCAGGTCTGAGAGAGCAACAGATCGGGAGACCGCCATAACGCATCAACACCCTCGCCGCGAGTCAGCGTCTCCGGCGCTCCGTCGAACCCTTCATTTGCCAGGGCGCGGCTCAATCCGGCACACCACGCATCCGTCGCCGCCTTGACGCAAGGCAGATCGTACATGGGGAGGGATAGTTGCATCGCCGCGTGGACCACCTCGATTTGTTTCTAGCGTGACCGCGACAGTCTACGCCTTAGTCAAAAATCTGACGAATTCTTACGCCTCACTCAAACGCATCGCCGCTCCTTATTGCACGAGAACGGAGCCGGGCGTAGGGTGCAAGCAACAACCGATAAACACCGCCATTCCTAGGGAGTCCCGCCATGAGAGAAGC
>JAPPPC010000217.1:6482-6958 GCA_028817685.1 Rhodospirillaceae bacterium | reverse complement strand
ATCTAGAAGAATCCGGTGTCATCCAAAGCCGGGTCGCGCTGCTGAACCCGGAGAAACTCAATCTCGGAGTCACCGTTTTCGTCGGGGTGAAAACCAGCCAGCACAGCTACGATTGGCTGGAGCGTTTCGCTGCAGCGCTGTCAGAAATCGACGAGGTCGTCGAATTCTATCGCATGAGCGGCGACATCGATTACATGCTGCGCATCGTCGTACCGGATATCGCGGGATACGACGCGGTCTACAAACGGCTGATCCAATCTGCCGACCTGTCAGACGTGAGTTCTTCCTTCGCCATGGAGCGGATCAAATTCACCACCGCCCTGCCGCTCGACTATGTCTGAATGGCGCTCAGCCGCCTTCAATCGCCGGGAGGAAGCAAACTTCGGCGTCGGGGCCGACCTCCTCCAGGAAGAAATCCTGAAAGATCGTCCCGTCGATTGCCACCGCCATGCCTTCGCTGAGGACCCCCTTTAGGC
>JAPPPC010000217.1:0-6472 GCA_028817685.1 Rhodospirillaceae bacterium | reverse complement strand
CGTCCAATTGACGGACGATCGATCGCATCGTTCCCGCCTCGACAACGACACGGGTTTCCCCGTCCGTGTATTGGCGGGCGATTTCGCGGCTCAGCACCACGTCCGTCATGGGACTAGTCGCCGTTATCGAGTGCCGCCAAGACCTTCGGCGGCGACATCGGCAGGCTGGTCAATCGCAGACCGACCGCATCCTCGATCGCATTGGCCACTGCGGCCATCGGCGGGATGATCGGGATCTCGCCAACACCACGCACGCCGAACGGGTGGGTCGGATTCGGGATTTCGACGATTACCGTATCGATCATCGGCAGGTCCGACGCCACGGGAATCCGATAGTCAAGGAAGCCCGCATTTTGCAGCCGGCCATCCTCACCGTAGATGTATTCCTCGTTCAGCGCCCAGCCGATGCCTTGGGCAACACCGCCCTGCATCTGTCCCTCGACATAGCCCGGATGGATCGCCCGACCGGCATCCTGGATCGCCGTGTAGCGCAAGATTTTCACGTGACCGGTCTCCCGGTCGACTTCGACATCGCAGATATGCGTGCCGAAGGCGGGACCCGGCCCCTGAACGTTGCTCGATTTCTTGGCGCCAATCGGTCCGCCGGTCATCGGAGTCTTCTCGGCCAGCTCCAGCAGGGACAAGGGCTCGAATTTACCGGCATTTTCACCCGCCGGCCGCGCCTCGCCATTTTCCCACTCGACCGCCTCCACATCGATATCCCAGGTCTTGGCGGCGCGCTCGCGAAGCTGCTGTACGCAATCCTCAGAGGCCGACACGACAACCGCCCCCAGGGCGAACGTCACGCGACTTCCGCCGGTGTGACGGTTGAACGCGGTCGCTGTCGTGTCACCGATCACCGCGCGCACCTGGTCGATGTCGACGCCGAAAATCTCCGCCGCCATGATACAAAGCGACGCTCGCGAGCCGCCGATATCCGGCGCGCCCGACGTAACCGTTATCGTGCCGTCTTCATTGACGCTAACCGATGCGCTCGACTCGCCGCCGACATTGAACCAATACCCCGACGCGATGCCGCGTCCCTGGTTCGGGCCCAGCGGCTCGGACATTTGCGGGTGGTTTTTCGCCGCTTCCAGTGTCTCTTCGAAACCGACAACGCCGAGCGTCGGTCCGTACGCCGTCCGCGTCCCCTCTTTGGCCGCATTCATTTCGCGCAGCGCCAACGGATCGATATCAAGCTTCTTGGCCAACTCGTCGATCGCGCTCTCGATACCGAATGCGGCAATCGGCGCGCCCGGCGCCCGGTAGGAAATCGCTTTCGGCCGATTGGTAACAACGTCGTAGCCAATCGCCTTAACATTCTCGATGTCATACGGCGTAAAGCCGCACATGCAGCCAAGATGCACCGGAGCGCCCGGGAAGGCGCCGGCGAAGAACCTCAAGTCGGCTTCGGCCGCGGTAATCGTGCCGTCCTTCTTCGCACCAACCTTGATCGTCATATAGGAACCCGACGTCGGCCCCGTGCCCCGGAAAACCTCATCCCGGGTCATGACCATCTTGATCGGCAGGCCGGATTTCTTCGACAGCAGCAGGGCCACCGGTTCCAAGTAAACCGTCGTCTTCCCGCCGAAACCGCCGCCGATTTCCGCCGGTGTGACCTTGATGTCGCCGATATTCATGTTCAGCAAACCAGCGCAATATTGCCGGACCATGAAATGGCCCTGGCTGCTGCACCAGATGTTGGCTTGGCCATCCGCCGCCATGCTGGCCACGACGGCGTGCGGCTCGATATAGCCCTGATGGATACCTTCGGTGTCGTAGTCCCGCTCAACGATTATGTCGGCCGCTTCGAACCCGGCATCGGTATCGCCAATCGCAAATTCGACGCGCTTCGCAACGTTCGAAGGCTTCTCCGGCTTCGGGTCAACACCACCGGTGAAGAGATCGTCATGCAGGACCGGCGCATCGTCAGCCATGGCATCGAGCACGCCGGTCACGTGCGGCAGAACTTCGTAATCGACCTCGATGAGCTCCAACGCCGCAGCTGCGATCGCGGCGCTCGTTGCCGCTACAGCTGCGACGGCGTGCCCATCATAAAGAACTTTCTCCCGCGCCATGAGATTCTGCGAGAGATGCCGATAGTTCGGCGGCGAGCTGCCCTTGGTCGCCTCAGCAGGTTGAATCTCCGGAAAATCGGCCGAGGTGACCACGGCTTTGACGCCAGGGACGGCCTCGGCCTTTTCCGTGTTGATCCCGCGAATGCGCGCATGCGCATGGGGGCTGCGCAGGATCTTGCCAACGAGCATGCCGGGGAGCGAGAAGTCGGCACCGAACGCGGCGCGTCCCGTTACCTTGTCGACACCATCCGGACGTATCGTCCGGGTTCCGATCCACCTATACCCGTTGGCATTTCCATCCATGCTTACGCCCCTTTCGCCTCTTCTGCGACTTCAAGAACCGACCGGATGATCTTGTCGTAACCGGTGCAGCGGCAGAGATTGCCGGCGAGCCAGTAGCGGACTTCCGTTTCGGTCGGGTCCGGATTCTTCTCCAGCAGGGCTTTCGCCGCCACCAGGAAGCCGGGGGTGCAGATGCCGCACTGCAGCGCGGCATTCTCGAGGAACTTCTGCTGCAACGGGTGCAGCTGATCGCCGTCGGCCATGCCTTCGATCGTTTCGATGGACTTGCCTTCGGCTTCCACGCCCATAACCAGGCAGGAACAGACCAAACGACCGTCGACCATGACACTGCAGGCCCCGCAGTCGCCCGACGCACAACCTTCCTTGCTGCCCGTCAATTGCAGCTCGTCGCGCAGAACATCGAGCAGAGTCTGTTGCGTCTCGCAGAGATACTCTACGGGTTCGCCATTGATTGTTGTCGTTACGTGATTTTTAGCCATTTTCAGCTCCCCGCCCGCTCGAGCGCGATTGCGGCCGCCCGGCGTGCCAGCACGCCGGAGACCTTGGTCCGGAATTCAACGGTGCCCCGCTTATCGTCAATGGGGCTGGCGGCAGCCCGCGCAGCCGCGTCGAGATTGGCCATAGCGGCATCATCGACCTTGGTCCCGATCAACGCATCCGCGCATTCTTTGACCAGCAACGCCGTCGGCGCGACGGCCCCCAGCGAAACGCGCGCATCCGTGCAAGTACCGCTGTCATCCAGCGACAGGCAAACGCCGGCGCCCACAACAGCGATATCCATTTCGGTTCGCGGAATGAAGCGCAGATAGGCATCACCCGTGCGTGGCGCCTGCTTCGGCAGGCTAATCGAAACGACGATCTCGCCCTTTGCCAGCGACGTTTGTCCCGGCCCCGTGCAGATATCTTCCACCGGCACTTCGCGTCGGCCATTCGGCCCCGCGACGTTGCAAATTGCACCAGCCGCGATCATCGCCGGCACGCTGTCCGCCGCCGGAGAGGCGTTGCACAGGTTTCCGCCAAGCGACGCCCGGCCTTGAATCTGGGTCGATCCGACGAGGTCCATCGCTTCGACGACACCCGTCCACATCCCAAGCAGATCGGCGTCTTCGTGAAGCTGCGCGCTCGGCACTGCCGCACCAATCGTGTAGGCGCCGTCATTGACCGAATAGGTCATCATCTCTTCGATATTCTTGACATCGACGACGAGTTCTGGCGCGACCATGCCGGACCGCAATTGAACCAGAAGGTCCGTGCCCCCCGCCAGCACCCGGGCTTCCCCGCTTGCGCCTGCGAGCAATGCCGATGCTTCGTCAACCGAACTCGGCGCTTCGTATCGCATACCGTTCATGTCTCTCCCTTGCCTTTCAAATCCCGCAACCCAACTGAGCTCAACCAGGTCCCAGTTTGCCCAATCCGCATGGCCCTTCCCGGGATTTTACCGTTGTCCCGCAAAACGCCTGACGCGATTTCGTTGATGTCGCTCCGGATATTTTTTACTGACGCGCGACGAGCCCACGTCGGACCCGTCCACCCCTCAGCAAAATCCACTGATAAAACATACAACCCCGCACCAGCCGCTTCAAGCATCGCAGGGAACAGCCGCTCGCGCCGGGCCGGAAAGCGCTGCCACTCGAAAAGTCCCATCAATGTGAGGTACCGTGACTTCGATTCCGGCCCTGGCCGCTCTATATAGTTAACGAGGGGCGCATAGGATGATTGCTATGAAACGACTTGCAAGCGTTACATTGATTGGGGCGTCGGCCATACTTCTGGCGGCCTGCAATACCGCAACGACACGGACCGTATCCACGCCGGCTGGGACGGGCCATGTCTTGTTTGACAACCCGGCATTCGACGAGGTGGCACCCGTTCGCGTCGGCTGGGTGGATATCTGGCAGGAAGAGGAATACAGCCGCTTCACCCGCCAAGGAGCGCAGTCGGAGATCATTTATTCGGTTGCGGACGACCGCGATTCCATCGTGCTCGATTTCGACATGACGTTGGATCGGGTGATCGACAATTGGCACGCCGCGTCGTCACGCGGCGACAAGGGAAGCGCCGAGACACCGCTTGGCACGTTCCAGTATCAGCATTTCTCACAGGCGGGACGGTCCTGTGTCGGATTCCTGAACGAATGGGATTATCGGCAAGGCGACCGTCAGTTGCGGCCGGCCAAAGTCCTGTTTGGCTACTATTGTGGGACGTCCGGCCAAACACTGAACCGCAACGACGTAGCGAATATATTGGGCGATATCTGGATCCGCGATATCAATCGCACGGACTATCGCTTCACGCCGCGACTGGCGTTGGCGTCGAGCGGCAAACCCAGCAGCGTGGGTAATCTGCAGTTTCCCTACGCTCCGGCGGACCGGTTCGTAGATGCCGACGGCGAACGCGACGGCGGCTAACGAAATTGCCGCGCGTCCAGCGGGCGTCTTAGGCGCAGTGGGCGCGCGGCATTTCCTGCATCAAGTTGCTCACGATCAAAGCGGCTTCACCGTTCGACGTTTCCGGATGACGCTTACGATAAGCGTCAACGGCTGCGACGAACGCAGGATAGTCCGTAACCCCTTCTTCACGCTGTTGGATGTAGGCGAGGGCCACCGCCCTTAAATCCTCATCATGTTCCGACATCGTGGTTAACTCCTCAAATACCGTTTTCCCAACCGATGCGCCATTTAGGACCGGTTCGAGAACCCAAACGTCCCCCATACGGGCGAGTAAACGTCGATTGGCGCATTTATCTTTTCAGCGGAGCGCGAATCCTTTTATGAAACCCGAATGAAACGCATTTTCTGTATCGCTGTGTTCGCAGCACTGTTCGGCTGTAAACAGATACCGATTCCGGGTCTTTCAAACAGCGGCGGTGATGTAGAACCTGTCCCGCTTTCCGACGTCCGCATTCTTTTCGAAGCGCCTGCCTTCGCCGGCCAGCAGGTCTCCCGTGCAAAATTCACGGATACCTGGCAGCGCGAAGAGTATGCCCTGTTCCGCAGCCCACGGGCGCAGGCTGAAATCGTGTATTTGGCGGCCACGGCGCGGGAAACCAGCCTCGAAACGGATGTAACGCTGAAGACGATGATCCGGCGCTGGAACTTCAACGGCCAGGCAGGAATCACCTGGGGTGAAGAATTCGAGGCATTCGCGCCATTCGGCCGAGTCTTCGTACTGCCTTACTTACAGCCAGATCATGCGTGTTTCGGATTTTCCGCCGAATGGGCGCCCGCGCTAGACGATCCTGAGTCGAACCCGAGCAAGATGTTGTTTGGTTATTATTGCGAATTGGTCGCGGCACCGCTGACGCAGGCGCGGGTGAATGCGCTGGTCGATTCGATAGAAGTATCGCGTTTCGCCGGCGGCAACACGACAAGCGTCCCCGTCCCCGGGCCGATCGGCAAGGGTGAGGGTTCGTTCGGCAATTCGGGGTACCCGTTCCTGCTGGCGCGCGGCTATACCTCAGAAGGGCGCAGCTTCGTCGATAGAACATATTGACGGCGAAACGGCTTGTTTGCGCCTGCGCCGTTCATATCTAATTGAAAGGGGCGAAACGAGCGGACCGATCGAGATGAAGAGGATATTGGCGCGCAGCGCAACCGTCCTAACCCTGTTGATGTCAGGCGCTCTGGCCGGGTGCCAAACAACAGGCGGGGCCGCCCCTCGGTGAACTGGGCCGGCAGCAACAGCGCTTATGTCCTGTTCACCGCACCGGCGTTCAAGAATACGCAATCGAAACACGTCGTCTTCACGGATGTTTGGCAACATGAGGAATACGTGCTGTTCGAGGGGGACGGCGCGCAGGCTGAAATCATCTACATCGCGGCAAACGAGCGGGACACGATCGCCCTCGACTACAATTTGCCGGTCGTGCCGATGGTGCAGACCTGGAACATCGCGCAGAAACATCCCATCGCCTGGGGTGAAAAGGGACAAACCGGCGCGCCCCTAGGCGCCTATTTCTACCGCCAATTCCGGCTGACCGATGTCGGCCGCGATTGTGTCGGCTTCTTTACCGAATGGGACTTGAAGGATGACGATCCGCAGTTGCGCAACGGTAAGGCTTTGTTCGGCTACTACTGCGACAAACCCGGTGT
>JAPPPC010000657.1 GCA_028817685.1 Rhodospirillaceae bacterium | reverse complement strand
CCACCGACAGCGCGTAGACGAACCCGGAACACACGGCCTGCACATCGAAGGCCGCCGCCCGCGTGATGCCCAGCATCGCCTGCACGCGCGTCGCCGTCGCCGGAAACGTATTGTCTGGTGTGGAGGTCGCCAGAACGATCAGATCAACTTCTTCAGGATCGACACCGGCAGATTCGAGCGCCGGCTTGCAGGCCGCCGCCGCGAGATCGGACGTCAGTTCGCCATCCGCTGCGATGTGGCGCTGACGGATGCCGGTACGCTTGCGAATCCAGGCATCGGAAGTATCGATTCGCTGCGCCAGATCATCATTCGTGACGATATTTTCCGGTAAGTAGGCCCCGCACCCGACGACCAGTGATTTGCGAACGACCCCATCCTGTTTGGAAAATGTATTACTTTCAGGATATTGCGAGCCCGTCTGCTGCTCTGATTCCGTTTTCATTAGCATTATTTCAGTGAGCCCTGTTACGGCCCTGTCGCTTCCCGCAATTGTGCTTCCTCGACTGTACCAAGGCTGGCGAAATCCTGCGTCATCTTTTCCATAAAGCCATGCCGGGCCATCTCGACGCCGACACCGATGGCATTCGCAAACCCCAGCGCATCGGTGCCGCCATGGCTTTTCACGACGATACCGTTCAGACCGAGAAGCATGGCGCCGTTGTATTGCCGCGGATCGATGCGTTCGCGCAACTTCTCTATTTGCCGTTTGGCGAACAGGTAACCGAGCTTGGACATGAAGTCGCTACGGAACGCTTCGCGCAGGAACCCGGCATAGAGCCGGACGATTCCTTCCGCGGTTTTTAACGCCACATTCCCGGTGAACCCATCGGTCACCACGACATCGACAGTGCCGCCCGCGATATCCGTGCCTTCGATAAACCCCTTGAACTCGATCGGCAGATCGATCGTCCGAAGGATGGCTGCCGCCTCCCTGACTTCCTCGACGCCCTTAAGCTCTTCGGTACCGACATTCAGCAGGCCGATGATGGGGCGCTCGAGCCCGAGCACGGTGCGCGCGAATACCTCGCCCATCACCGCGAACTGCACCAGGTTCTGTGAATTGCATTGTACGTTCGCGCCGAGATCCAGCATCGCCGCTTCGCCCCGCGCCGTCGGGAAAAAACCGCAGATCGCCGGCCGGTCGATACCGGGCAGCGTCTTCAGGACAAATTTGGCGATCGCCATCAACGCCCCGGTGTTCCCGGCGGAAATAACCGCGCTCGCCTCGCCTGCGCTGACCGCGTCAATCGCATGCCGCATGCTCGAATCACGGCCGCCGCGCAATGCGGCGGAGGGCTTATCCTCGTTCAGGATCACGCCGTCGGAATGCCGCAGCGTCGTGACCGCCTTGAGGCCTTCATACTTGTCCAGCAGCGGGGTGATCTTGGCCTCGTCGCCGAACATCAGGAATTCGACTTGCGGAAACCGTTCCCGCGCCAATTCCGCCCCGCGCACAACAATATGGGGGGCACGGTCTCCTCCCATAGCGTCTAGCGCGATGACGACCGGCGCTGTCACCTGTTCCACCTACCCGTAATTTTCGTTCGGCGTACTAGTACGTCGAGGCTTCTAAGACCTCGTTCCGTTCATCATCATAGTAGCCACACGACAAGCATACATGATGTGGGCGCTTAAGTTCGCCACAATTCGGACATTCAACGGAAACCGATGGCTTCAGCGCATCGTGCGATCGGCGCATATTGCGGCGGGATCGCGTTACCTTTCTCTTGGGAACTGCCATTATTTTTCTCTTTTACCAATCCAGGCCAGAAATCGAGGGCACTTCATAAACACAAACGTTCGGCACAGCAAGCGCGCGCTAATCGCCTTCGCGCTTCAGGGATGACAGGACTTCGAACGGGTTCTTCCGCATTTCGACCGAATCGTCCTCTTCTGCTTGATACTGTTGTGGAATTTCGGCTCCCGATGCCCTGGGATACGGGTCTATCGCGACGCCCAGAATTTGCGCGACGACCTCGCCAAGATCGATTTCACCGTTCTCAATTGGCTCCGGCGGGTCCTCTTCGTCGAGGGAAACTTCTATCTCGATATCCGTGTCGCCGGGTTCGCCGAAGCGCTCATCCACGGTCTCCTCAATCGTCGCGGCGACCGGATCGCCGGATATCACACAGGATTGCCGAATCTCCGCGGCCATCCGCCCGCGGACCCGAATCAGTTCGCTTCCCTTTGCTCGCTCGACGATCAGATCGCCGGTCAGTGATTCGACGGAAATCAGCTCGAACCGTGCAGCAAGAGCCACCCGTTCGGTATCGTTCGCCTCCAAACGGACCCGCTTCGCAGCCTCGCTTAAGCTGTCCACCTGCAAAATTTTCGAGAATTCAGGCGTCTCTTGCATCTCTACCGATCCGTTTCCTGGGCCAACGTCGCAAACTCAATCTGCCCCTCGATCAATGTGGCAACCTCCTGTTCGGCCAGAAGGGCCACACTGCGCCGAACATAGCTCGCCAGTTGCTGCAGCGAAGCGCTCCCCGGGTCGGCCTCGGCATACAGGTTTCGCCGCAAAACAGCGTGCAGCCGCTCATCACTCTCGCTCAGCGCGCTTTCATAGGCGGCGGCACGACCGAAAAAACCCTCCGCCAGCTTTCGCATTTTCTTGCCCACGCTCAGATCGCCGACACCCATCTCCCGCAGGTTCCGGTCCATATCGTCGAACAGCGTCTCGCAAAAGGCTTCCGAGAACTTTTGCGCAAGCGGTTCGCTTTTCAACCGGTGCAATACCAGAAAACAGTGCAGGGCGATCACGTCGAAACGCCCAATCGCCGAATCGGGAACCGACCAGTCTTCATAAAAAACGGGCTGCCGCGCCTGCTCGACCGTCGCGATATAGGACTGGCGTACCGCGATATCGAGTGACGAGCGACCGAATAGTTTGCGCAGAGACCAACCCATTATCGCAGCATTCCCGTAGTGCGAGAGGTGACGCGCGCACGCGCGTGCCCATCAGACATTCACCGTACCTCAACCCGATGATATCGCGCCGCACGGCCATTGACACGACTCAATCCGGTGTGCACCTTGCGCGGCGACGGTGTCAGCATCGCAGCGGACAAAATGTTACGGCGTTCCACATCGACCAGCATCGCTTCTGCCTTGGCCCTCGCTCTCCTAATTAGCGCGTGTGCCCCCCGCATCGCCGTGCGGGGCAATCTGCCACGCGAGGAGCAACTGTCGAAAATCCAAGTCGGCGAGCAGAACCGCAACGAGGTTGCCGAAATCCTGGGAACACCATCCACGCTTGGTACCTTCGATGACAAGGTCTGGTACTACATCAGCCGGAAGACGGAGAAATTTGCCTTCCTGCAAGAAAAGGTCCTCGATCAACAGGTGATCGCGATTTATTTCAACGAGCGCGATATCGTCGAGGCGGTCCATCGATACAACAAGGACGATCTGCGCGAAGTCGGCATGGTGGACCGAACGACCCCGACCGCCGGCAAGGATCTTTCGATCCTTGACCAACTCCTCGGAAATTTAGGCCGCTTCGGCACTCAATAACGCCTCAGCGCGCCCCACTCTTTCGGGCCTAGATCTGAGTCACGCGGTATTTGGAACGCCAAAGGCGACTCCAAATACCGCGATCGTCTCTCTCTAGTGTGCAAGCATCGCCAGCAGCAACAGTGCGACGATGTTCGTGATCTTGATCATCGGGTTGACCGCCGGTCCCGCCGTATCCTTGTAGGGATCGCCGACCGTATCGCCGGTCACCGCAGCATGGTGGGCGTCTGAGCCTTTGCCGCCGTGATTGCCGTCCTCGATATACTTCTTGGCGTTGTCCCAAGCACCGCCGCCCGCCGTCATCGAGATGGCGACGAACAGCCCCGTGATGATCACACCGAGCAGCATCGCCCCCACCGCCGCGAAGGCGGCTGCCTGATCGGCGACAGCGATAATGATGTAATACAGCACGATCGGGCTGAGCACCGGCAACAGCGACGGCACGATCATTTCGCTGATCGCCCGCTTGGTCAGCATGTCGACGCAGGTCCCGTATTCCGGCTTCGCCGTGCCTTCCATGATGCCCGGAATGTCCTTGAATTGCCGCCGAACTTCCATGACGACCGCGCCGCCGGCCCGGCCGACCGCGGTCATGCCGAGCGCCCCGAAGAGGTAGGGTAGCAGACCGCCGACGAAGAGGCCGACCACGACATAGGGGTTGCTGAGAGCGAAGTTGACGTTCAGATCGCCGAAGAACCGGTCCAGGTCCGCGGTATAGGCCGCGAACAGTACCAACGCACCGAGACCGGCGGAGCCAATGGCATAGCCCTTGGTGACGGCCTTGGTCGTGTTGCCGACCGCATCGAGTGCGTCGGTGGTATTCCGGACGCTGTCGTCAAGCTCCGCCATTTCGGCGATGCCGCCCGCATTGTCCGTCACCGGTCCGTAGGCATCGAGCGCGACGACCATGCCGGCCAGCGCCAGCATGGTGGTGACCGCGATGGCGATGCCGATGACGCCGGCCAACTGATAGGTCACGACGATGGCGATGCAGATCAGCACCGCCGGTACCGCCGTCGCTTCCATGGAAATCGCCAGCCCCTGGATCACATTGGTGCCGTGCCCGGTTTCGGACGACTTCGCCACCGACCGGACGGGCCGGTACTCGGTGGAGGTGTAATACTCCGTCACCCAGACGATCAGCCCCGTCAGAACCAGCCCGACGATGCCGCACCAGAACAGCGACATGCCGGTAAAGGCGACACCGGCGACATCCATCTTCGTGTCCATGCCGACCACATGCGACGTGACCGGCCATAAGAGGACGGCGGAGATGATGGCGCTGCCGAAGAAACCCTTATAAAGCGCGCCCATGATGTTACCGCTGGCGCCGACCCGCACGAAGAAGGTCGCGACGATGGACGCGACCAGGCAGACACCGCCGATGGCCATCGGATAGAGCAGGAAGTTGCCGTCGATGCCGTAGATCAGCGCCAGAACCATGGTCGCGCCGACCGTCACGACATAGGTCTCGAACAGGTCCGCGGCCATGCCCGCGCAGTCGCCGACATTGTCGCCGACATTGTCCGCGATCACGGCCGGGTTGCGGGGGTCATCCTCGGGGATGCCCGCTTCGACCTTGCCGACCAGGTCGGCGCCGACATCCGCACCTTTGGTGAAGATACCGCCGCCGAGACGGGCGAAGATGGAGATCAGAGAAGCGCCGAACGCCAACCCGATCAAGCCGTTGATCAGCGTCTTCTCATCGACGCCCTGGCCCAGCATGATCTTGTAGTAGACCGAGATCGACAGCAGCGCGAGGCCGGCCACCAACATGCCGGTCACCGCGCCGGAACGGAACGAAATCGACAGGCCTTCGGCCAGACCGGTACGCGACGCTTCCGTCGTCCGGACATTGGCGCGCACCGAAATCAGCATGCCGATATAGCCAGCCGCGCCGGACAGTATGGCGCCAATGACGAAACCGGTGGTGGCGTGGCCGCCGAGCGTAAAGAACAGAATGACGGCGACCACCACGCCGACGATACCGATCGCCCTGTATTGCCTATTCAAATAGGCGCTCGCGCCCTCTTGAATGGCACTCGCAATCTCCTGCATCCGCTCGTTGCCGGCGCTGGCGCTGAGCACCGCGCGGCCGGCGAAAATCCCGTAAAGTAGCGCAATCGCGCCACAGGCAATGACGAACCAAAGCATCACTGACCCATCCCGTTCTCGTTGTAAGGAAACACCCCAATAGCCCTGTCCGTAGCGTTCAATGAACGTTCTAGACCCGAAAATCGAATCGGTACCGGGCGAAAAATCGGCGGGAACATGCCAGAACGTCCCCCGAAACGCAACCGGTGAACGGAAATGCTACTGCTCGCGCCTGCGGCACCTCGCCGCGCCTAAGCCTTCAGGAGGTCGCGATTTGCTGCCTGGTCACGAAACGTAGCCAGATTAGCCCGACTACCACCAGGAACATCGGCGGAATCATGGCGATATTGATCCACTCCCAGCCCAGCGTGTGCTGAATCGCTCCGGACGAAAAGGCGCTCGCCGCGACGGTCGAAAAGACCAGGAAATCGTGCAAGGCCTGGGTTTTGGCGCGTTCCGCCGGAACGTAGGTCTCGGTCAGAAGCGTTGTGCCGCCGATGAACATGAAATTCCAGCCGAGCCCCAGACACACCAGTGCGCCCCAGAATTGAACGACGGAAATCCCCGATAGCGCCGTGGAGATGGACGCCACCATCAAGACGACGCCCGCCATGATGATCTTCGTCGCGCCAAAGCGGCCGATCAGGTTCCCCGTGAAAAAGCTTGGGGCAAACATACCCAGCATATGCCACTGGATAACGAAGGCGGTGTCGTTGAAGTTATGACCGCAGGCAACCATCGCCAGCGGTGTTGCGGTCATGACCAACGCCATAACGCCGTAGCCGAGCATCGACGACATGACGGCAACGATGAATTTCGGTTGGCGTGCGATTTCGATGACCGGCCGCCCCGTATCGCGGCGCTCTTGGTCGCCGGCCCGCGGAATTTCAATGAACTGCAAAACCGAGATGGAAATCAGAACGACGATCACGAAAGCGGCGTAGCAACCGGCGAACTTCACCGGTTCGAAGAAATCGACACTGAGTTTGGCCAACTCCGGTCCGATAACCGCCGCCAGGACACCACCGGCCAAGACATAGGAAATCGCCCGGGGACGAAACGCCTCGCTCGCCGTATCCGCGGCGGCAAACCGGAAATACTGCCAAAACGCGTTGTGCATGCCGATCATGAAGGAACCGACCACAAACAGCGGAAAGTTGAACTGGTAGATCGAGAAACCGGCCAGTACCGCGCCACCTAACCCGATCAATTGTCCCACGGTAAAGCCGGCACGGCGGCCGTAACGCCGCATGAAGAGCGACGCGGGAATGGTTGTCAGCATGGTGGCGAGGAACTGACTGGCAACGGGCAGCGTCGCCAGGCTTTTGTCTTCCGCGATCATGTAGCCCGCCACGGCGTCGACCGTTG
>JAPPPC010000554.1:3023-6979 GCA_028817685.1 Rhodospirillaceae bacterium | reverse complement strand
GGCCTGTAACCCTAGATTTGCCGCGCGCAGAGGAGGGACTTCAAGACATGAATGCGGATTATGTCGTCGTTGGTGCGGGGTCGGCGGGATGCGTTATGGCCAGCCGGTTGAGTGAAGACGGTTCGAAAGTCGTCCTGCTGGAAGCGGGGCCGAAGGACCGGCATCCGATGATCCATATCCCCGCCGGAATCCGCTCCCTATTGCATCACCCGGTCGTCAATTGGAACTACAGCAGCGAGCCGGAAGCCAATACCGGCGGGCGGCGTATCCACTGGCCGCGCGGCAAGGTGCTCGGCGGGTCCAGTTCAATCAACGGCATGCTCTATGTGCGCGGCAACCGGGCGGACTATGACGGTTGGGCGCAGCGCGGCTGCCGTGGCTGGGACTTCGACAGCGTTCTGCCGTATTTCATGAAGTCGGAAAGCTATCGCAATGAAGGCGATGACGAGGTGCGTGGCCGCAGCGGTCCGTTAAAGGTCGAGGACTATCGCACAATCCTGCCGCTCACCCATAAGTTCGTCGAAGCGGCTCAGCAGGCAGGGTTTGCCTTCAACCCGGACTTGAACGGCAAGGATCAGGAGGGTGTCGGATATTCCCAAATGACGCGGCGCGGCCGATGGCGCGGTTCCACGGCGCGTACTTATCTGGCGGAGGCAAAAGGACGGACCAATCTTGAGACGGTGACCGAGGCGGTCGCCACCAAGCTGCTCTTCGAGGGCAAACGGTGCGTGGGCGTGGCTTACCGGCAAGGCGGCGTCGACAAAGAGGTGCGGGCCGGCCGCGAGGTCATCCTGTCCGGCGGCGCGATCAATTCACCTCACCTGCTGCAGGTGTCCGGTGTGGGCCCGGCTGAACATCTGCGCTCGATCGGCGTCGATGTCTTGCACGACTTACCCGGTGTCGGATCAAACCTGTCCGACCATTACGTGACACGAGTCTCGCACCGGGTGAAAGATCTTATCTCTATCAATGAGTTGGCTCGCGGCGTTCGTGTGGCGCGCGAGGCCTTGCGCTTTGTCTTCCGCGGCAACGGTGCGCTGACGTTCGGCGTGACCAGCGCCCAGATTTTCTGCCGTAGCCGTGAGGGCCTAAGCAGTCCGGATCTACAGCTTCTTTTCACGCCCGCCAGTTACGGTACCAAGGTGATCGGCGAATTGGAACGGGAACCGGGCATGACGGTCGCCGTCTGTCCGGTCCGACCGGAGAGCCGGGGAACGATTATGGCGGGCAGTGCCGATCCTCTCGAAAAGGCAGTGATCCGGCCGAACTATCTATCGGCAGAGGGTGATGCTTATGTGATGCTGGCCGGTATTCGGCATACGCAGCGCATCTTCGCTGCGCCCGCCATGGCGCAGCACAGCGTGGCGGAACTGCAGCCGGGCGAACCGATCGAAAGCGTGGACGACGTGCTCGCCTTCGCGCAACGCAACGGTGCGTCGATCTATCATCCGGTGGGCACCTGCAAGATGGGCGACGATCCGATGGCCGTGGTCGATGCGCGCCTTAAAGTGCATGGCGTCGACGGTTTGCGTGTGGTCGACGCCTCGATCATGCCGACCGTGACCACCGGCAATACTAACGCGCCGACCATCATGATTGGCGAGAAGGCCGCTGCCATGGTCCGCGAAGACGTTTCTGGATAGCTCGTTTTCAGTGCCTATCGAATGCCAACACCTCTACGAAGTCGATTGCGAGATGGCGTATCGGTGCGATGCAAAGCGATAGGTCTGAGAAATCTTAATTCAGCCGACAACAATTTAAATCTGCAATTTTCTTTGCAAACACCTTAAAATAGAGGAGCGTTTACCCGCACACATAAGTCAAATTGAGATTAGCAATGAGCGTGTTTTATCAGACACATCGGTTGGCGCTTTCGGCAGTGACAATCGCACTCCTGATATTCGGGGCCATTGGATCGGTTGAGGCCGATTACAAGACAGGCGAGAGAGCGGTGATGATGGGTGACTATCCCACTGCTCTGAAAAACTTCCGAGAAGCGGCCGCTCAGGGACATCCAAAAGCGCAGTTCGAACTTGGCTTAATGTACGAACAAGGTGATGGCGTGAAGCGGGATTTCGCTGAAGCGGCCAAATGGTATCGAAAAGCTTTAGCGAACGGACACGAGCTTGCGGCGCGAGCGCTTCGACGGGTTACGCCTTTCGGGGTCGCCGAGAATTCTCAAAATGCAGCCACGGCACCGGTCAGCAGAAGAAAGACCGAGGTACCAGACGGTACGCTTACGGTGCAGCGCGGGGGCCTTACTTCCGAGCCCGTATCGCCATCAGCTGGATATTCAAAAAAATTCGAGGCGCTGCACCTTCGCCCGCTGAGCGAAAGCCCGCTGATTCTTCCAGATCTCAAAGCGAAGATAAAAGATCTGCCGCCACCCTACCTGTATGAATTGGCGCGCCGAACCTTTGATATCGACAAACGCGAAGCCTTTGTTTGGTTTCTCACGGGCTATTTACGGGCGGCGTACGACGCCTCCAAATGTACCGACCGCACTGCGGGACAAGGCATTCTGCAACTTCCAAATTTGGCACCCCGAGTATCCAGAGCGCTCTTCGCGGATAAAGCCTATGCAAAGAAAATTATGAAGGAGGCGTTGGAAAGGGAACGAGCATTCCCCGAAGATTCGAATCCAAGCTGGATTTGCTTTCACGGCATGAAAGCGATGGTGGCGGCGATGTAGAAGCGGCAGTTCGTCGATTGGGCGATACCGCAATCGCAATGGCCCGCCAAACGGCGAGAACTTAGAGCAAGTGTAAAGTCTACGCTTCACTGAACCCGGATTCCGAAAGTCCGAGAGGTTTCGGTTAAGCGATCCCGCTCAGCTCCTTGGTGTATTCGGAAAGCTGGCCGATCTCGTAATCCTCGCGTTCCTGGGTGCGCGGGTTCCACATGCTGCGGCCTTCCCGGGTAACCAGATTGCCGCCATAGACGTGGATGGCGTTGGATTTGCGATCGATCGGGTTGTTGATCGCGTGAATCGTTTCCGGCTGCAGCACGGCGATGTCGCCCTCTTTCAGATGCTTTTCGCCGGCTTGGTGCAACCCGTCAGTCGTTTCCTCGAAGAAGGCGTTGTATTCTTCGCCGTCATAGACGCCGATGACCGCCCACATATTGTGATTGTGCACGGGCGACTGCAGTCCCGGCACCGTGGCGACCTGCAGCACGGTCAGTTCGTCGTCATGATAGACGATACGGTCGCGCAGCGACTTGCCGGTGATCCGTTCGCCGAACGCGGCGTGCAGCCCCTCGGGGTCGGCGATGGCCTCCCGGACCAGGGCTTCCACCTTCGGTGTGGGGTCGTCGTCTGCGAGGGCTGCCTTGCAGTTGGCAACGAAGGCGTCGAGATCGGCCATTTTGAAACTCCTGATTATCCGTTCCTTGTCTAGCGCTCGGCTGCGTCGGCGATTTTACGCGCGGTCCCGGCGAACCGGTAGTCGGTGCCGGGTGCACCGGCGAGGAGGCAGCCGATGGGCATGTTCTCCGAAGACAGCCCTGATGGCATGGTCACGACCGGCCCGCCCAGAGCGGTCCAGGGCGAGATGTAACTGGCGTCTCCCGTCCATTCGAGGCCCTTGGGCGCTGTCTTTGGCGTTGCGGGCCACAGGAAGGCATCGGTGTCGGGGAAATGATTGAAGAAGCCTGTTGCGCGCATTGTCGATCGCGCGCCTGGCCTCGAAATAGTCCGCTTCGGAAATCTCCAGCCCGCGCTCGATCGCCTCGCGGAGATAAGGCCCGACGCTGCCTTTCGGTTTGTCCAGCAACTCCCGTTGGAAACGGCCGATCTCGTACTCCATCGTCAGCCGGTGCTGTTCTTGAATATCGGCAAAGGACACCGGTGAATTTTGTTTGCGAACAGTGTGGCCGGCGTCCTTCAAGAGTTTCGCCGTTTGCCGCATGGACTTCTGGATGTCTTCGTCGGCGGTTTCGAGAACGGGATCTTGTAG
>JAPPPC010000554.1:0-3013 GCA_028817685.1 Rhodospirillaceae bacterium | reverse complement strand
CTGGATGGCATCGTCGCCGGTTTCGAGACCCGTATCTTGTAGGTTGGTGATGGTCAGAGCTGTGTTAGCGGACGCCGCGCCGTGCATGCGGGCGTGCGAAGGACAAATCACCTCGAAGACCGTGGCTGCGTCGGCCACGCGGTAGCCGTAATAGCCGACCGTATCGTATAGCCCTGAGAGCAGGGCGACGCCGGCACCTGGCATCAGCCGCGTGCTTGGTTTGAAGGCGGCAATGCCGCAATAGGCGGCCGGCCGGTTGACCGAGGCCATGGTCTGGGTACCGAGCGCGATCGGCACCATGCCGGCACCGACGGCGGCGCCGGAGCCGCTGCTGGAACCGCCCGGCGTGTGGGCCAGATTGTGGGGGTTGCAGGCGGGCGAGGGGTCTCGGAAGGCGAACTCCGTCGTGTGCGTCTTGCCGATCATGATGGCGCCGGCCGCTCGCAAGGCGGTGACGGTTTCCGCGTCCGCCGTGGCCGGGCCGATATCCGCGCGCGATTTGCTGTTGCAGCGGGTCGGCACGCCCTTGACGTCGATGATATCCTTTACGCCGACCGGGATACCGTGCAGCGGCCCGCGGATCGTGCCGGTTTCGATCTCACGGGTCAGCGCTTCCGCTTCGCTGCGGGCGCTGTCGAGGCAGAGTTCCCGCCATGCCCGAACCTCCGAATCCACCGCGTCTATCCGGTCGATATAGCGTTGCAGCAATTCCACAGGTGACAGCTCGCCATCCCTGATCTGCTGCGCCAAGGAAACAATCCGGCCAGGGTCCGCGACAGTATCGGGATGTTTGGTCATGGATCGGATTCCTCTCGTGAATTCTGTTCTTGCGCCGCCGCGTTATACTGTTGGACGTTAGACCGAATTCACCTGCAACGCCATCTTGGCGCGGCACAACCGCATTTCAATCACCCGAGGCGGCATCGAATGAAATTTGGGATGTTCGGAGGCGCGCGCTCCGTACCGGGCGTAGACGATGGCTACCATGAAGGCTATAGCGCCTATATCGATGCGGTACTGGAGGCTGAGGCGCTCGGGTATTACAGCAATTTTCTCGTGGAACATCATTTCAGCGGCATGGGGCAGGTTTCCGCGTCGCTCAGCCTGCTCTCCTATCTTGCGGCGCAGACCAAGACGATCCGCCTTGGAACCGCTGTCGTCGTGCTTCCCTGGCACAATCCGGTCCTGGTGGCGGAGCAGGCCGCGACCCTCGACTTGCTGTCCAACGGCCGGTTCGATTTCGGTGTCGGCAAAGGCTATCGCTACAACGAGTTTGAGGGCTTCTGCATACCGATCGAAGAATCGACGGAACGTTTCGAAGAAGCGATGCAGGTCATCCGCAAGGCCTGGACGACCAAGGGCCGCTTCTCGCATCACGGCAAACGCTGGCACTACGACAACATCATCATCGAGCCGGAACCGGTGCAGAAGCCGTATCCGCCCTTTTGGCTGGCGGCTGGCCGGCCGGAGTCGCTGCGATATGCGGCGCAGGAGGGCTACAACCTGTTCCTCGACCAGTACCAAACAGACGAGGTGATGTTGGAGCGTTTCCACATCTATCGGGAGGCGGTGTTGGAGACCGGCCGCGAATTCAAGCCGCACAGTGTTGCGGTGGCGCGCGGGCTGCTGATCGCGAAAACGCCGGCGGAACGGGAGGTCGCGATCGCGGCGCGCATGAAGAGCCAGGAAGTGATGAACGCCCACGGCACCTCGGCCGACAAATCGGTGAAATCCAGCATGGTGTCCGATCCCGACCTGCGAAAGGCGGCAACGGAAGGTACCCTCATCGGCACGCCGGATGAGATCATCGAGCGGTTGAAATCGCTCGAGCGCGAGGGTGTGGATTACGTCATCCTGTCAACCCGCGGCAAAGACGCGCTGCGCGTGTTCGCCGAGGAGGTCATGCCGGCTTTTTCGTAAGCCGAACCCCTAACGCGGCAGAACGCTTTCCCCCATGAGGAACTCGTCGATCGCGCGGGCGCATTGCCGGCCTTCACGGATCGCCCAAACGACCAGAGATTGGCCGCGCCGCATGTCGCCGGCGGCAAACAATTTCGGGCTGGAGGTCTGATAATCGAGCGTATTCGCTTTCACATTGCCGCGACCGTCGAGTTCAATGCCCAGCCCTTCGAGCATGCCCTCATGCACCGGATGCACGAAGCCCATCGCGAGGAGGACCAGTTCGGCCGGCATTGTGAACTCACTGCCGGGAATTTCGCGCAGCTTGTCGTCCAGTCGCGTAACGTGCAGCGTCGTCAGCTTGCCGTCCTTGCCAGAGAATTTCGTCGTCGAAACGCACCAGTCCCGCACCGCGCCTTCCGCCTGTGAGGACGAGGTGCGCAGCCTGTAGGGCCAAAGCGGCCAGGTCGTGCCTTTATCCGGTTTTTCCGGCGGCTGCGGCATGATTTCCAGTTGGGTCACGGAGATCGCGCCTTGGCGGAACGACGTACCGATGCAGTCTGATCCGGTATCGCCGCCACCGATGACGACGACATTCTTGCCGTTCGCCAGTATCTCCTCGACGTCGCCTAATGGTTCGTTGCCGACGCGGCGGTTCTGTTGCGGCAGGAAGTCCATCGCATACTCGATGCCTTCCAGGTCACGGCCCGGCACTTGCAGGTCGCGGGCATGCTCGGATCCGCCGGTTAGCGCAACGGCGTCAAAGGTTTCGAGCAACGCTTTTGCGTCCTGATCGACGCCGATATGTACGTTGTACTGGAAGGTAACGCCTTCCGCTTCCATCTGTGCGACCCGGCGGTCGATCAGATGTTTCTCCATTTTGAAGTCCGGAATGCCATACCGCAGCAGGCCGCCGGCCTTGGCGTGTTTCTCGTAGACCGTAACGTCATGCCCTGCGCGTGCCAGTTGCTGGGCGCAGGCAAGGCCGGCTGGGCCGGATCCGACGACCGCGACCCGCTTGCCGCTTTTCCGTTCGGCGATGACCGGCGCGATCCAGCCGTTTTCCCACGCCGTATCGGCAATCGTGCATTCGATCGTCTTGATGGTGACAGGG
>JAPPPC010000322.1 GCA_028817685.1 Rhodospirillaceae bacterium | reverse complement strand
TACGAGATCGATACGGATAGCCTTGACGAGGCCATGGAAGATGCCGTTGGCGAGCCGCTCGAGGAAGCCGATGCCAGGGCTGTGGGGGAAGCGCCGGAATCGCTCGCGGCGCTGCTAAAGCTGGATGAAGTTGCGCAGAACGATCTGGTCAAATCTTTGCGCGGCGGCGAGATCACACAGTTCCAGTCGCGTTTTCACAAGGCGACGGGCTTGAGCCTACCGTTTCTGCGCACTTTGCTGTTTGAGCCCGGGGGCGAGCGACTTGCCATCGTCTGCCGGGCGACCGACCTTGCACCAAAGGTTTTTTCCGCAATCTATCGCCTATTACGTATGTCGTCAGGCAACTCCACCCAGATCAAACGCGGTGAGTTAACCCGAATCGCCGCCCTCTATCTGGATATAAAGCCGGATCTCGCAAAGGCTGTCTTGCGCCAATGGCGCCGGAATCCAGAGTATCTCGCGGCGATCGAACAGGTGACGGGTAAGTCACCGCAATCGTCCTAAGACATGCGCCTGATCCATGATTTTCTTGTAACGTTGTCGGGTTGAGCGGGAAACGACGGTGCAGCGGGAACATGGCGCGGCAAGGGCGAGATATACAAGCACTGGTTCAGATGGCGCTCGACACGTCATCGTCGAGCCGGAATGCGTTGGCCCAATCGGTTGTGGATATATGCCTCGATGATGACGCGACGCTGAGCGAGCGGGAAACCCAACTCACGTTCGATATTCTGCACAAGCTTTTGCAGAGCGTGGAATTGGGGGTGCGGCGCGGCCTCGCGCAGCGTCTGGCATATCGTCCCGATGTGCCTCGCGATCTGGTCGTCAGTCTGGCCAATGACGAGATCAATGTCGCCTATCCGGTTCTTGTGGAAAGTGTGGTGTTGGAGGACGCTGACCTGATTGCGATCGCGCATAACCAGCCGGCTAGCCACCAGATCGCCGTTACCCTGCGGGAACGGATCAGTCCCGATGTTTCCGACGCGTTAATTGAGAGCCGGAATGTCGATGTGATCGATTCCCTGTTGCGCAACCCTGCTGCGGAGATTGCCGTGGTGGCGTTGGAACGCCTGGTGGAACTCTCACGCGATACGCCGCCGCTGCAGCGTCCGTTGCTGCAACGGCACGATATGCAGCCGGAACTGGCGCGCCAGATGTCGGCGTGGGTCGGTGATGCGTTGAAAGAATACATCGCGACAAATTTCCCGGATGCGATCGAGCAGGTTGAGCTTGATATCGACGAGGCCGTCCGCAAGGTGTCCGAGGGCTCGGCATTTGACCCCGAGACCGATGCGCGTGTCGCGCAAATCGAGAGCGGCGGCGGCATCACCGCGGATGCCCTGATCGAAGCGTTGAGCCTCGACGACGTTGAGCTGTTTGAAGCGCTGTTCGCACGGCTTGTCGGGATCGACCCGGTCGCGATGCCGGCTTTGGTTTACGATCCGGGTGGAGAGCCTTTCGCGATCGCGTGTAAAGCCTGTGGCTTCGGGCAGGAAGCGTTCGAAACGCTCTATCTGCTTCTGACGAAAACACTTGTCGGCGATCGCGACGCTGATTCGGAAGACTTCAAGCGGATCAGCACCTACTACGGAAAGATCGACGATGGCGCGGCGCGGCGCCTGATCGACGATTGGCAACAAGCACCCGTCGACACGTGGGATACCGCGTAACACCCTTGAAATCTCGGCAAAAATAGTTCCTGCTAACGGTCTCGGGGGAACTCAGCACCGGTAACGGACACGCCCATGGCGCTTCAAGGCCTGCCCATAGCATTACTCGGTCTGTTTGCAGTCGCCATCGCGGCCTTGCTGGTGGGCTACCGTTACACAAGAAGCCGGGCGGTTCGACAGCTCCTGACCTCGGGCATCATGTTCACCCTGGTCAGCGCGCTGGTGCTGGTCGTGACCTACATTCCGGAATGGGTCAATCTGGCGCCCGACGATGTTTCGTTGGTCCTGTTCATCCAGATTGCCCACGTGCTGTGGTGGATTTCGCTAGCCCGCCTGTCGATCCGCGCGTCGGACGTTCTGTTGTGGCGCGGCCTGTTCGGTGGGCAAACCGTTCCGAAACTGCTGAAGGATGTGCTCGGCGCGGTCTATTACATCATCGCGCTGTTCATGGTCGTTGCCTTCGTCTTCGAACAACCGGTGACCGGGCTGTTGGCGACCTCCGGCGTGGTCGCGGTTGTTTTGGGCTTCGCGCTGCAGAATACGTTGAGCGACGTCTTCTCGGGCATTGCGCTCAACATGGAACACCCCTACCGGCAGGGGGATTGGATTCGTCTCGATACCGGTTTCGAGGGAGAGGTCGTCGAGATCAACTGGCGCGCGACGCATCTGCGCAGCCGCGAGGACACCGAAATCGTGCAGCCGAACTCCGGCATGGCAACCGCGCGGATCGTCAATTTCCATTACCCAGATCGCGTTTACGCCTTCAATGTCCAGGTTCGGATCGACTATAAAGTGCCGCCGGCGCGGGTAAAATCGACCCTGAAAGCGGCCGCCTGGCCTGCGAGCGTATCAAGAAACACCCCGGACCGATCCCGCGTATCCTTCGATTCGACGATTCCTTCGTCATCTATGACATGAAGGTCTGGGTCTCCGATTTCGCCCAGCATCCGGACCATGTGGATGAGCTGATGACCAGCATCTGGGAGCATATGCGCTGGGCCGGCATTTCCGCGGCGTTTCCGCAACGGGATATCCATATCTACGAAGAAGCGGAGCGCGACGAAACCGATTCGCTGGCCGTCAGCGAGTTACTCGACCGGGTCGATCTATTCGCGTCGCTCGAGATGGAAGAAAAGAACGCGCTGGCCGCCAAGCTGGAACAACGGCAGGTCCGTCCCGGGCAACAGATCGTGCAGCAAGGCGCCGAAGGATCATCGCTTTATGTGGTGGCGGAAGGTTTGATGGAGGTGCGCGTCCGTTTCGAAGAGGACGGCCCCGAACGCAAGGTCGCGCAGGTCGGGCCAGGCGACTTCTTTGGCGAGATGTCATTGCTGACCGGCGCTCCGCGCAGCGCGACAGTGATTACCCTGACCGATTCGGTCATCTACAAAATTGAAAAGATGCATCTTGAGCCGATTCTACAGGCGCGCCCGCCGATCGCGGAGTCACTGGTCTCGTTGCTGAGCCTGCGGCAGGAGGCAACCAAGGCGCTGGCCGAGGGCGAGGATGGCGATGCGTTGGACAGCCAGCAGGCCGATACGACCTATGCGGACCAGATGCTTGGCCGCATCCGGAATTTCTTCCAGCTTAAACACTAGAAACGGGTGCGGCGGGCCTTAATCCTGCTGCAGCGCTGAGACGCCTGGCAAAGTACGGCCTTCCAGCCATTCGAGGAATGCGCCACCGGCGGTCGAGACGTAGCTGAAGCGCTCCGCCACGCCAGCATGCGCCAGGGCGGCGACCGTATCGCCGCCGCCGGCGACCGTTGTCATGGTGCCAGCATCAGTCATCTTCGCCGCGGCTTGCGCCACCGCGACGGTCGCGGCGTCGAAGGGCGGGACCTCGAAGGCGCCGAGCGGCCCGTTCCATACCAGGGTGCGACAATCGGCGAGCTGCGCGTCGATCGCGGCGATACTCTTCGGGCCGAAATCCAGGATCATCTGGTCATCCGGTACCGCGTCCAAGGCTACGGTCTCGCTCGGTGCGCCCGCTTCGAATTTTTCGGCGACGACGGCGTCCACCGGGAGAACGATGCGGCAGTCCTGTTTTTCGGCCTGGGCCAGGATCTCGCGCGCTGTGTCGGCCAGATCCTGTTCGCACAGGCTCGCGCCAACAGCGATTCCTTGCGCGTAGAGGAACGTGTTCGCCATACCGCCGCCGATGATCAGCCGGTCGACTTTGGCGACCAAATGGCCCAGCACATCCAGCTTGCTCGACACCTTTGCGCCGCCGACAATGGCCGCAAGCGGCCGCTGCGGGTCGTCCAGGGCGCCGCCGAGCGCTTTCAGTTCCGCTTCCATGTTGCGGCCCGCGGCGGCGGGAAGGCTGTGCGCGATTCCTTCGGTTGACGCATGCGCGCGATGCGCTGCGGAGAACGCGTCGTTCACATACAGGTCGCCCAAGGCGGCAAGCTGTGCGGTGAAAGCCGGATCGTTCGCTTCCTCGCCGGCGTGATAGCGCAGATTTTCCAACAGCAGCACATCGCCGTCCGACAAGGCCTCGACCGCGGCCTGCGCGGTGTCACCGATGCAGTCGGCCGCGAATCCGACCGGCTTGCCGCCAAGCGATAGCGACAGGGCGGCGGCGACAGGTTGCAACGACATCTCCGGCACGACCTTGCCTTTCGGCCGGCCGAAGTGGGAGACCACAATCACCTTGGCCCCGCCTTCCGTCAGTTGGCTGATGGTCGGCGCTAGCCGGTCGAGGCGGGTCGCATCGGTGACCTGGCCGTCGCGCATGGGCACATTGAGATCGCCGCGCAGTATGACGCGGCGACCGGCGAAGTCGAGATCGTCTAGCGTTTTAAACATGGCCGGGTTTCTACCACGTGCAACCCGCAGCGGGACAGGCTATCTTCGTGAAAAATAACGGGGCGGACGGTGCTGAGCGACGAACAACGCACGGAACTCGTGACATGGCTGCGGGAGGAGGAGAATGTCCCTGCCGAGCCGCAGGAGATCGTCGCGACCGGCAAGACGCTCGACTACTATATCGGCTGCTGGGGCACCGCGCAGAAGACGGCGACGACCGAAGCGGGAACGGATGTCTCGATCTGGAAGGGTGAGGGATATCTGTTCCTGATCGCTGATTACGGATCGTTTCGCGCCGCTGCCGTCTATTAATTGAAGTTCCTATTGGCCCAAGCGGTAGGCATGCAGGCGCTCATAATAAGGGGCGCAGCGGGCGGCCAGTTCTTCCAGTGCCGGCGTGAGAACGACGTTCTTCGGTTTATAGGCGACGAAGCCTGTCGAGTCGGTCACCGAACTGTACCAGTATTTGCTCCAGATACCGTCGGTGTCGCGCGGGCCGGGTGGCCAGGACAGCATCGTTTCCGTGAAGTCCAAACCGATTGCGGTACAGAGCGCGCCGAGTAATTTTTCCGGATTGCTCAGCACATCCTTCGCATCGAGCACCGGCGGCGGCGCGCCTGTTTCGTCGAAAAGCCGATCGAAGAGCGCGGCCTGTTGTGGCAGGCCGATATCCTCGAGGGTCACGGTCTCGCGCACTTGCGTGTAGGACGCCAGCACTTCGCGCGGATCGCGGATCAGAAAACAGTTGGAGAGGGTGCCGAGCCATTCCTGTTCGATCTCCGGTAACAGATGATGTGACATGTGTTTCTGGTACCAGACAGGTTGACCCTCCGGCACGGGGCCACAGAGCCATGTCGCGACGGTTTGCCAATCTTCCGGCTGCGCCGCGATGACTTCGTCGCGGCCCGGATGGTCCAGGCCGGTTTGGCGCAAATAGTGACCGTAGAGCGGCTCGTCGGTTACGAACGTGTCGGGCCGGTTCCCGAAGGACCGCAACATCGCGGTGGAGATGTTGCGCGGTCCAGACCACATGGCAATCCGCAGCGGCGTGCTCATGCGCAGTCCCGTTCGATCAGGCCGCGGTAAAGCTCGCGCAGCCGCACGGTCATGGGACCGAGTTCACCGTTCCCCAAGGTCCTTCCGTCCACACTGGCCACAGGGGTTAGACCGCCGAAGGTGCCCGTTACGAACGCTTCATCGGCGCCATACACTTCGGTCAGCGAGAAGTTCTTCTCGAAGACAGGGATATCGTTTTCACGGCACAAGGCGACGATGTTGCCCCGGGTGATTCCGGGCAGGCAGTAGTCGCCCGTCGACGTCCAGACTTCGCCCTTCCTTACGATGAAGAAATGGGTCGAGTTGCATGTCGCGACAAAGCCGCTCGGATCCAACATCACCGCCTCGTCGGCGCCGGCCTTGTCGGCCTGGATGCAAGCGGCAATGCAGTTCAGCTTGGACAGGCTGTTCCATTTCGGGTCCTGCGTGTCCGGTGCCCCGCGATGAACATGTACGGTGAACAGGCTGAGTGGGGCGACCTCCCGCGCCTTCTTGTACTCCGGAATAATGACGATGGTCGGGCCGCCGACATTGGCGTTGGGATGCTGGTATGGGGTTTTCTTGAGACCGCGGCTGACGACCAGACGGATATGCACATCGTCGGTCATTCCGTTCGCAGCGCAGGTCCGCATGATCTCCGCCGCCAGGGCCTCTTGTGACATGCCGATGTCGATATCGACGGCTTTGAGGTTCTCGAACAGCCGGCCCAAATGCTGATCCTGGAAGGCAAGCTTGCCGTGATGCAGGCGCATACCTTCCCACATCCCGTCACCGAGCAGGAACCCGCTATCGAAGACGGAAATTTTCGCCTCGGGCCGCGGCGCCAACTCACCATTGACGTAAATGAGAACGCTTTCGTTCCTGGGGTCTTCTTCATAGGCGTGGGTGCCGGTGGCCATCGGTTCCTCCTGCGGGCAGTGTTTGGTTGATACCAGCGATAAGGGCTTTTTGCCCGCACAGTTGCGACGGTTCAAGGCCCTGCGTTAGGTTCCTCTTCGGGCAGAGAGGGAATGTAATTGCAGATGGCGTCATATTCATGACGGATCGCCACGCTCATATGAAGGCGCTGCGCGAAACCGGATTCTGGGGCCGTGCTGCCGCCGGGTGTCTGATCCAAGCGCGCGAAACCGGAAGAATTCTGATCCCGCACCGTTCCGAACATTGTCAGCAGCCCAATACATGGGGGACCTGGGGCGGTGCGATCGATTCGGGCGAATCGCCGGAGGAAGCAGTCCTGCGCGAATTGACCGAGGAAGCTGGCTTTGCAGCGCTGGAAGAGATCATTCCGCTGTACGTTTTCGAACACCGGTCAGGCTTCCGTTATCACAATTTCCTGGTGACGGTCGCCGTGGAATTCGAACCCAATATCAATTGGGAAACGCAGGCCTTCGACTGGTTCGAATATGGCAAATGGCCGGAGCCGGCACACTTTGGTCTGACGGCACTGCTAGCACA
>JAPPPC010000210.1 GCA_028817685.1 Rhodospirillaceae bacterium | reverse complement strand
GTCCGGAACCACCTTGGCCAGGGCGCCGAAGATCAGCGAGGGCACGAAATGGCCGATCAGTGCACGCGAACCGCCCGAGGCCGGGAATTGCGGGTTCAGAATGCAGCCTTCCGGCGCCTCGGCCTTGATCGGCCGGATCGAACCGTCATTGTTCGGCAGGTTCGGCGCGGCGGCGCATTTCACCGCATAGGCCGTCATGGCGTAGGTGTAGCACATGGCGCAGTTGATCGCCTTGTCGACCTGGGGTGCGGAGCCGGCGAAATCCGCCATGACCTCGTCGCCATCGATCGTGAGTGTGACCTTGAGGTCGAGCGGTTCCGTCAGCCCGTCCGTGCTGATCGTGTTCTCGTAGGTGCCGTCCGGCAGCGCCGTAATCGCGGCGCGCATCGCCCGTTCGGAACGCGATTGGATTTCCGTCGCCAGATCATCGAGCGTGTCCAGCCCGTACTCCCGCATGAAGGTATCGATGCGGTTGTCCATCAGATCGAGCGCTGTGATCTGCGCCCAAAGGTCGCCGACCACCTCGTCCGGTGCGCGGACATTCTTGCGCAGCAGGTTGAAGAAGGTTTCATCCGGTTCGCCGGCACGGGTCACCTTCATGATTGGAATCTGGAAGCCCTCCTCGAACACTTCGCGCGGTTCGGGCGAGCGGATCTTGCCGCCGATGTCCGGCGCGTGTGCCGTGCTGCCGGCAAATCCGACAATTTTTCCTTTATAGAACAGTGGCTTGCCGACACTGATATCCGGCAAGTGTCCTGTCCCCATCCAAATATCGTTGGTGATCAACACGTCGCCGGGTTGCAGGGTTTCGGCGGGGAACTCGTCCAGGAAATGACGAATGGTGCGTGGCAGGGTCCCGATGAAAGACGGGATACTATCGGTCGCCTGCACCAGCGAGCGGCCCGCAGCGTCGGTGATGACGCAGGAGAAATCGTGGCTGTCGCGCACGACGGTCGAGAAGGAGGTGCGGACAAGCGCCGCCGCCGCCTCGTCGACGATCGAGACGAGCCGGGTCCACAAGACTTCCAAGGTCGCGGAATCGAAGGAAGCGTCCGTCATGAGTCATCCTCCGGCAGTGCCACCAATAGATTGCCATCCGGATCGACCTCGATGGTGGCGCCGGGGCCGACAATCAGGGTCGATTCGTTTTCCTCGATGACGGCGGGGCCGTCAAACCGCTCTCCGGCCCTTAAGCCGGCGCGATCGTAAACGGCGGTATCGACATAATCGTCGAACTCGGGGAAGCGTACCGGTCGCGTTTGCGGCGCGCGGGCACCGTCGCTCGTGTCGCCCGTCGCCTTGAAGCCGACGGATTCACCGGGCACGTCAGCCCGCAGGGAGACTCGGATATTGATAATCTCCGCATTCACGTCCGGCGGGGTGCGTGAGAAGGTGCGCCGGTAAGTGTCCTCGAACGCATCCAGCAAGCTTTGCGCCGCGCTTGCGTCGTAAGGGCCGTCCGGCAGGGTCGTCACCACCTCGAAGCCCTGTCCGATATAGCGCATATCGGCGAGCCGGGTGATCCGGGCCTTGCCCGCGTCAAAGCCCGTTTCTTCGATCACCTTCGCGGCATCCTCTTCAAGGTCCCGGTAGGCCGCTTCCAGTTTCGGCCAGTCCATCTGTTCCAGGCTGCTCGCGATGGTCACAACCCTGTCGATCCGCGCCGGGGCGATCAGCAGACCAAGCGCCGAAGCGACACCGGCCGCCAGCGGGCAAATCAGCCGCCGGACGCCCAGCTTCTTGGCAACATAGTACGCGTGTACCGGACCTGCGCCGCCGGTCGCCAGCAATGTGTATTGCCGGGGATCCTTGCCCTGTTCGGCGATGTGAACCCGGGCGGCACTGGCCATATTCTCGTTGACCACGTCATAGATGCCGCGGGCCACGTCGACCACGGACAGACCGGATCTGTCGGCGAGCGGTTGCATCGCCTGTTGGGCCGCGTCGCGGTCGATCTTCATGCTGCCGCCGGCGAAATAGTCGGCATTCAGGAAGCCGAGAAGGAGGTCGGCATCGGTGACCGTCGGTGCCGATCCGCCGCGGCCGTAGCAGACGGGCCCCGGTTCGGAGCCGGCGCTCTGCGGCCCGACCTTCAACAGCTCCATATCGTCGATATGCGCGATGCTGCCGCCGCCGGCACCGATCTCGATCAGCTTGATGGCGGAGATGTTGAGTGGCAATCCGCTGCCCTCGGCGAAGCGTTTTTCGCGCGCCGCCTCGAAATGATAGTCGACATGCGGTTCGCCTTCGTCGACGAGCGCCAGTTTTGCCGTCGTGCCGCCCATGTCGAAGGCCAGCACATTGTCCACACCGGCCTTGCTGCCGAAATAGGCGGCGACCAGCGCGCCCGCCGCGGGGCCGGATTCGAGCAGCTGTACCGGCGACCGTTTTGCCTCTGCGATATGGGTCAGACCGCCATTCGACAGCATCATGAAATAGGGCGCGCCGATACCGAGCGCCGCCGTCTTGTCGACCAGGCGATCGACATAAGTGTGCGCCAGCGGTTTCACATAGGCATTTGTTACCGTCGTCGAGGTTCGGTCGTATTCCCGGATTTCTGGCGCGACATCGTGCGATGCGGTGACGATCAGGTCGGGATGCTGCTTGGCGATCGCAGCGAGCGCGGCATCCTCATGTGCCGGGTTGGCGTAAGCGTGCAGGAAGACGATCGCTATCGATTCCGCCCCGGCGGCGCGCAACGCGTCGACCTGCTGCAGCAGCTCACCCTCGTCCAGCGGCGTGATTTCGCTGCCGTCCGGCGCCATACGTTCGGTCACTTCGAGCCGTAGATCGCGGGGCGCCAGCGGTTTGGGCATCGCGATGTGGATGTCGTAAAGCTCGTACTTCCGTTCCCGTCCGATCTCCAGAACGTCGCGGAAACCTTTGGTCGTGATCAGGCCGGTCCGGGCGCCCTTGCGCTCGATCAGGGCGTTGGTGAACAGCGTGGTGGCGTGCACGATACGGTACAGCGATTCCGGCGCGACGCCGCCCTCAAGCAGCTTCTCAAGTGCTGTCAGGACACCGCGAGACGGGTCGTCCGGCGTTGTCAGTTCCTTGCCTTTTGCGATACGGCCCGTTGCGCGGTCATAGACGACGAGATCGGTGAAGGTGCCACCGATATCGATGCCGAGGGCGTGCGTTTGGTCCAACGGTCAGTCCCGGAGTGGCAGCTCTTCGCCGTCCGGCAGCTGCGTTTGCGCGACGTTGAGCGTCATCGAGATGATCGTGTAGTAGCCGCACAGGGCGATCAGTTCGACCGCACCGGCCTCGCCCAACTGCTCTACGACCCAAGCATAATTCTCGTCGCTAACATTCTGCTTTTCATGCAGTTCGGTGCAGAACTCGTAGACCGCCGCCTCGTCGGATTTGGTGAAGCTCGGCCGGCGGCGTTGCGCCATGGCGTTGACGATCTTCTCGTCGACGCCGACCTCCAACGCGATTTTCGCGTGCGCATACCACTCGTATTGCGCCGTCCAGAAACGGCCCGTCGCCAGGATCGCGATCTCGCGCAGATTGTCCGGCAGGGTGCCGTCGAAGCGCAGCGACGCCCCCATGCGTTGGACGGCGTCGGCGACGCCAGGATTGTGCAGCAGCGCGGCGAAGGGGCCGCGAACGCTGCCGCGCGGTCCTGCTGCGATCGCGTCGTGCGCTTTTTTCTGCGCCGGTGACATATTTTCCGGATCTATTGGGCCTAAGCGGCTCATGTAACTCCCCTCATTAGGTATTTGGATTTGAGGTCCAGATTACCGATCCGCGGCGGTGGGTAAAGGGCGCAGCGCGATTGTTACGGTTCTTCAGGCGGGTTAGCATAATCGTCTTGGCCGAGGAGATCGCATTGGCGAAAAAGCCTTCCCTGAAAACCGCACGCAAGCGCTTGACCGAAAAGCGGCAGGAATTGCTGGCGATCGTGGAGTCGAGCAAGGAGTCGCGCAAGCCGGTCGAGCTCGATCAAAGCAGGGTTGGCCGCCTCTCTCGGATGGACGCGCTTCAGGATCAAGCGATGGCTTTGGAAACCGAGCGCCGCCGGGAGATCGAAATTCGGCGCATCGATGCGGCGCTGGCACGGGTCGAGTCGGGAGATTATGGGTATTGCCTCACCTGCGGCGAGGATATCGAACCGAAGCGTTTGGAATTGGACCCGGCGACGCCGGTTTGTATCGATTGCGCGCGATGAAAGGCTCTAGCGCGCGGCGTTGGGTTCCGCAGGCAAGGAGAACTTCACGGCCGTACCGACACCCAGCTCGCTTTCGATGCTGAGCGTGCCGCCATGTTTTTCCACGAGATGCTTTGCCAGATAGAGGCCGAGCCCGGTGCCTTCGAGCTGGTCGGAATCGGTGCTGTCGACCTGCGTGAAGGGTTCGAGAATGCGGGAGATATCCCGCTTGGCGATGCCGCGGCCGGTATCCGTTACGGTGAATTCGATCCCGTTATCCGCTGAACGTTCGACCCTTACAGTTATCTCGCCACCTTCCGGTGTGAATTTGATCGCGTTGGTCAAAAGATTGAGTAGAACCTGCCGCAGCCGCAGCGTGTCGTCGATCTGTAGATCCAAACTCAGCACGGCGCGGGTCAGCAGATCCATCACCATGACCTCGCATTCGCGCAACAGGCTGCGAATTTCGACATCGACAATACTGATCGAGAATTCGCCGGTATCGAGTTTCGCCGCATCGAGGATGTCGTTGATGATCGCCAACAGATGTGTGCCGGAGGCGTTGATATCCTTCGCGTAGTCGATGTAGCGATTGTTGCCGATTTCACCGAACACCTGGTTCTTCATGACGTCGGAGAAACCGATAATCGCGTTCAACGGCGTGCGTAATTCGTGGCTCATATTCGCGACGAATTCCGTTTTCGCCGCATCCGCACGCTCTGCCTGCTCTTTGGCGGCAAGGAGGGCATCCTCCGTCTGCTTTTGCTGTGTAATCTCCGTACCGGTACCGCGATAGCCGACGAACTCGCCATCTTCGTCGAAATAGGGGACACCGCTGATCGAAAGCCAGACCGTCTCACCGGTCCCTTTCGTTCGCGGGTGTACGAAGTTCCGGAACGGCCGATGCGCCGCGAGATCTTCGAGATGGGCTTCCCATACTCTGGGGTCGAGTGTTTGCGCGATGCCGGACTCTTGCCGTGTCTTGCCGAGCAGCCATTCTGTCGGAACCCCGGTGACCTCGGTAAAGCGCTCCGAGAAGTAAGAGAACCGCAGGTCGCTATCGGTTTCCCAGAACCAGTCCGACGTCGTGCTGGCGAAGTCACGGAAGCGTTTCTCGTTCTCATTCAAGACGAACTTTGCCGCCCGCCGTAGCTCCAACTCATCGACAACCAACGCGGCCATATCGTCGAGAATGTCCAACTGCTTCTCGCTTAGCGCCCGCGGCTTCGTATCCATGGCGCAGAGGGTTCCGATACTGGTCCCGTCCCGCGTGCGCAGCGGCATGCCGGCATAAAATCGGAACCCCGGCGGGCCGGCGACGAGAGGATTGTCGGCGAACCGGCTATCAACCCGGGCATCACCGACGACCAAACGCGAATTTTGCGTGACCGTCTGGTCGCAGAACGCGCCCTCCCGCGGGCATTCCTGTACATTCGCACCGATTGCGGATTTGAACCAGATCCGATGTGCTTCGACAAATGTGATGAACGCAACCGGCGTGTCCAACGCCGCACTGACAATCCGCGTGATCCGGTCGAAAGATTCTTCTGCCGGCGTATCGACGATGGCATACCCTTCCAAAGCCGCCAGCCGCATGCGGTCCTGATCGGACAGTATGTCGGTATCCGGTGACGCTGAGTATGTCGAGCCTGAGCTAATTGGTGTTTCCTCGTGCTTCAACGCCGGGCGCAAAATTCGGAGCGCTTAGTTTTGCCTGTGTCGATATTCCGGAAGTGCGGAAATCTGTGTGTAGAATACTCCAATTTGCCAAATTAATTTGTAGAGAAATTAGATTTACGTTTCCTTAAGAAACTAGTTGGTTCGACCGGCGCCGTACGCCATCTCAGGTTGTCATCGGTCGATAAAACTGCGGCCGATATATTGCTGATGCACTTGTTTCGTGCCTTCCCAAATCTGACAGATCTTCGCGTCGCGCATCAGCCGTTCCACCCGATATTCCTTAATATACCCGTATCCGCCGTGCAGCTGCACCGCATCGGTCGCGATACGCATGGCGACATCGCCGGCACGCATCTTCAGCATCGATGCCTCGACGCTGAAATCGTCCGCGCCGTCATCCACCATGCGGCCCACATGCCACAGCAGCGTCTCGCACAAGGCCAAGTCCGTTGCCATGTCCGACAGCAGGAATTGGATGCCCTGGAAATCGATGATCGGCCGGCCCGATTGACGACGCTGGTTGATATAGGCCGTCGCATCCTCGAAGGCGGCGCGGGCGATTCCCAACGCGTGCGCCGCGACGCTCGGCCGTGATTTGTTCAACGAAGCCAGAAGGATCCGCAAACCGTCTCCCGGTTCGCGCAGAAGATTGGCGCGCGGTACGCGGCAGTCGTCGAAGGTAAGCGGGGTGGTCGCCGACGCGCGCATGCCCATCTTGTCTTCGGGCTTGCCGGCGGAGAGGCCCGGGGTGTCCTTTTCGATCACCAAGGCGGAGATGGACGCTTTATCGTCGTCGATTTCCGACCACTTGCCAAAGACCAGGTAGAAGTCCGAGACATTGCCGTTGGAGATGAACGTCTTGCCGCCGCTGACGATGATGTCATCGCCGTCCGGCGTGAACTTCGTCACCATGCCTGTCGCATCCGATCCGGCGTTCGGTTCCGTGATGCACAGTGACGCCAGCGCCCCTTCCGCCAGTCTTGGAAGAAACCGCTTCTTTTGATCGTCTGTGGCGAAATCGATGACCGGTTTCATGGCGTGAAAATTGGTTGCCCAGATGATCCCCGTCGCGGCGCAGGCTTTGCTGATCTCCCGCACGCAGGCGAGATAGGCGCTGAAGGACAGCGCCGCGCGGCCAAACGCTTCCGGCACGAACATCGCGTTGAGCCCCAG
>JAPPPC010000637.1:4252-7012 GCA_028817685.1 Rhodospirillaceae bacterium | reverse complement strand
GAGGAGATCACCATGACCTGGCACGATCTCGGCGATCCGCTGCTGGTCCATACCACGCCGGATGAGATTCCCGGCCGCGACTACGGTGTCTGCACCGTGCTGATTCCCGCCGCCGGCACGCGGCTGACCCATAATGGCGTGCAGGCCGCCGGCCAGTCCTGGCCACGTGAGCGCGACGGCCGGCCTTTCAGCACCAGCGCCCTGGCCTTCTCCGAAAGCTGGACCGAGGCGCGGTAGGGCTGCGCCACGCGGCATATCGCCTCAATGGGCGTGACTTTGTGACCGGTTCGCGATAGATCGCGAAGGACCGCGCCACCATGCGTGGCTCTGCCAACCGAAGCGAGGACCATGCCCGTGGCTTCCGAAACATCCGCGAATGGCGCGCCCGAAGGCGGCGGCAACTGGACGCATCGGCAGATCGCCAAAGGCAAAATCCTGTTTCCCGGCCTGCTGGCGGCAGTGACCGTGGCGATCGCCGCACGCTTCCTGTCGGAACATTACGGCGGTCCGACCATGCTTTTCGCCCTGCTGCTCGGCATGGGCTTTCATTTCCTATCGGAGGAAGGCGCCTGCGGTCCCGGCATCGAATTCGCGTCGCGAACCATCCTGCAGATCGGCGTCGCGCTGCTGGGGCTGGGCATCACCATCGATCAGATCCTCGCCGCCGGGTGGAGCGTGGCGGTGATCGTCATCGTCGGCATCGTCGTGACCTTCCTGTCCGGCCCGATCATCGCGCGGTTGATGAACCGCGGCTGGCGCTTGGGCGTGCTGACCGGCGGCGCGGTGGCGATCTGCGGCGCCTCGGCGGCGTTGGCGATCGCCTCGGTCCTGCCGAAGAACGAGTTTTCCGAACGCAATACGCTGTTCACGGTCATCTCGGTCACCACCCTGAGCACCTTGGCGATGATCCTCTACCCGATGATCGTGAATTTTCTAGCCATGGACGACGTCTCCGCCGGCGTCTTCATCGGCGCGACCATCCACGATGTCGCCCAAGTCGTCGGCGCGGGCTACAGTATCTCCGAGGAAGCCGGCGACACAGCGACCTTCGTCAAGCTGCTGCGCGTCGCCATGCTGGTGCCGATCGTTGTCATCCTCTCCCTGATGTTCCGCGGTGACGCGACGGCCGGCAGCGGCAGGAACATCCCGATTCCCCTGTTCGTGATCGGATTCGTGATCTTCGTCTTCGCCGGCAGTGCGGCAGAATTCCCGCTTGTCCTCAAGGAATGGCTACTGGACGTCTCGCGCTGGTGCTTGGTCGTCGCCATCTCGGCGATCGGCATGAAGACGGCGCTGAAGTCGCTCAAGGATGTCGGCGGCGAGGCGATTTTCATGGTCTGCGCCGAGACGGTGCTCCTCGCTCTGCTGGTTCTCGCCTTCCTGCTGGCGCCGCGTTTCTTCTAGCGAAACGCCTTAATTGCCAGCCGCAAAGCTCTCCTGAATGCTTTTGATCTCGGCGAGCGCCTCTTTCGGCAACGGTGCCTTGTTCACCGCGTCGGCGGCCCGCTGCAATTCCTCCTGGGTTGCGATACCAATCTCAATCGTCGACAGGGTCGGGTTGGAAACCGCGTAGCGCACCGCAAGTTCCGGCAGGGTCGACGCATGCCCGGCCTCGACCAGCGGCTGGAACGCGAGCGCCCGGCCGACATCGGTCGCATAGTCCGTATCCGACCCGATCGGCGCGACCGATGGCATCCCCAAGGGATGGCGCGCCTCGCTGCCGGACAGGGCGCCGCCGGCCAGCACCCGCACGCCGATCGACCCGACGCCGTTGCGTTCCGCCTCGGCCAGCAGTTCCTTGAAATCGTCCGCAGGATAGCCCGCCGGCACCGGCCCGCCTGCCGAGGGAACGAGCAAATTGTAGAAGATCTGTGCGCTATCGAACGATCCGGATTCGACGAGGTTGTGCAGATCGTCCGCATCGCCCTTGGCGGTAAAGCCGAGGAACCGCGTCTTGCCGGCATCGCGCAGCTTTTCGAAAGCGGGCACAACCTCGTTCAGGACCATGTCGGCGTCGAGTACGCCGCGCTCGGGCCGGACCTTATCCTTACGACCCAGCGTGTTATGCAATTGGAACAGGTCAACATGGTCGAGCTTGAGCCGCGCAAGGCTGGCGTCGAGCGATCGCGCGACCGCTCCCGCGATATCGCCCATCTCGTCCGCGGCGACGCCGGCCTTGGTCGAGACGACGAGCCCGTCCTTGTTGCCGCCAAGCGCCCGGCCGAGATTGGTCTCCGATGCGCCGTCACCATAGCTCGCCGCCGTATCGAAGAAATTGATCCCATTGTCCCGCGCCCAGGCCACGGCCCGGTCCTGATCTTCCGCCCGCCCCTTGGTCATCAATCCACCGACGGCGCCGCAGCCGAAGGTCAGCCGGGAGACGTCTAGGCCGGTGCGGCCAAAGGTTTTGCGTTCCATGGGTCAGTCCTTATCTATCGGTTCGGGGGCTAGTCATCCCGTCGCAATACCATACAGAAGCTGACCGGTTGGTCGCGATGTTTCGCACCACTCGAAGGATCGGGTATCCGCGCGTGTCGAAAGGCTTGAAATCCATTGCATTGCTCTTCGGTTAGCAGCCAGCGAACCATATCAGAAAGGCAACGGTTACGCCGACGACCAGCACGGCGCCGCAATACCGATTGCGTAAAGGCCGGCGACGTGACGATATAACGCCATGACACATTGGCATTTGCGCAGAGCGACCGCGGACGATTCAACGGCGCTGGCAGCCTGCATTGACGCGGCGTATGCGCCTTACGC
>JAPPPC010000637.1:0-4242 GCA_028817685.1 Rhodospirillaceae bacterium | reverse complement strand
CCTTACGCCGCGCGCATTTCCGATCTGCCCGCGGTCTCCGAAGGGATCGGCGACGAGATCGCAGCGCTTCGCGTCTGGCTCTGCGAAATGGATGGCAAGATCGCTGGCGGGATCGTGCTTGCACCCAAGGACGGCCATCTGTTGCTGGTCAATGTGGCCGTGCATCCAGACTTCGCCGGGAAAGGTCTCGGCGGGGCACTTATGGCGCAAGCCGACACCGAGTGCCGCGCGCTAGGCCTCGCCGAAGTGCGGCTCAGCACCCATGTGAAGTTGCCCGAGAACGTCGCGCTTTACGCCCATCTCGGCTGGGAGGAAACCGGCCGCGAGGGCAACAAGGTGCATATGCGAAAACAGCTGTAATCACACCTGAATGAAACCGGAGACCCGCCATGCAATTTGAAACCCTGTTACAGGAATTCACTGACGCCGTGGAGAGCGGTGTCGGATCGCGCCTTGCCGATCTGTTCTGCGCGGACGGCGTCTATCACGACGGGTTTTACGGACCGTTCCAGGGACATGCGGCGATTGCCGAGATGCTGGAGCAGCATTTCCACGGCAACGCCAAGGACTTCACCTGGCGCATGGCGGAGCCGGTTTGCAACGGCACGACGGGCTATGCGCGCTACGTGTTCAGCTATACGTCAACCCTGCCGGAGGCGGCGGGCGAGCGTGTCGTGTTCGAGGGCATATCCCGCTTCGCGCTGGAAGATGGCAAGATCAAGGACTACTGGGAGATCTTCGATTCCGGCATCGGGCTCTCGCAGCTCGGCTTCGAGGCGGGGCGGCTGCACAAGGTGCTGGACAAATTTGCCGGCCGGATGCGCGACAAGCACAAGGGGTCGGAGCATTTGGCGGGCTAGGTTGAGATCTTCAATTCGCGGGGCGTTATGCCGAACGTCTCCTTGAACCGTCGCTGCCCTTTCGGCGTGACGGCGAGGGTACGGGGTTGCGAGCCCGGCACGACCCAGCCCTCTTCGGTAATTTGATCCAACAACGCTGCGGCAAGGGCACCCGCCAGATGCGGCTTGCGCTCAGTACAGTCGATGCAGGGCCGCAGAAACGACCGCTTGCGCCGGCGCAGCGCCGGCAGGTCGAGTCCCAACGCGTCAAAGAAACGCTCGCCCGCTTCCGTCAGCTCGCAATCGATCCCCGATAGCGTGATGAATTCGCGCGCCGCCACCTGATCCGCCACCGCCACGCCGAGCCGGCCCGCGAGATGGTCGTAGCAGCGCCGCGCGAACAGGAAGGGTGCCGCCTGCCCCCTCAGATGCGCCGGCACGCCCGGTGTGGGCGCGATACGCACCAGCGCCTCGATCGCCGCGGCGACATCCGGGCCGGCGATCCGATAATAGACGTGCCGCCCTTGGCAATGGCAGGTGAGCAACTGCGCGTCGACCATCTTCTTCAAATGAAAGCTCGCGGTCTGCGGCGTGACATGCGCTAAGGAGGCCAGTTCCTTGGAGGTATAGGCGCGGCCGTCCATCAGCGACATCACCATCGCCTCGCGCGTCGGGTCGGCGAGCATCGCGGCGGGGAAAGAAATGCGGGCGTCGAGTTTGGTCATGGGATTGCAGTTTAGGCCAATCCGATGACACCGGACATCGCGAACGCTTCGACGCCCATCGAAGCGTTACCCATCGACAGCGCACCGTGTCAGGCCGAGAGTGCGGCCAAACGAACGACTTCAGGATCGCTTCATGTCCTTCGACCAGTGGCTGCTCTTCGTCGCCCTCTGGACCGCCGCCTCGCTGCCACTGTGCCCAAACTCGTTCAACTGCATCGCCCTGTCGGCGCAGGCCGGGTTCCGGCGGTCCCTTTGGGCGATCGCCGGCATCCTGATCGCGTCGGTCGGGCACATGACCGCGACCTTGCTCGGCGTGGCCGCCCTGCTCGCCGCCAACGCTTTGCTGTTCCAGGCGATAAAGCTCGCCGGGGCGGCCTATCTGATCTGGATGGGACTGTCGCTGTGGCGCCGCGGCGGCCGGATCGAATTCGATGACAGCGACCGCAGCGCCGCAACACCCTTCGCGATTGTGCGCCGCGCCGTGTTGATCTCGCTCAGCAATCCAAAAGCGGTGTTCGCCTATCTCGCCGTCTTCTCGCAGTTTGTCGAGCCTGGCGGCGACATTGCGGCAAGACTCCTGGTGCTGGTCCCGACTTCCATCGCCGTGACGGTACTGGTCTATGGCGGCTACTGCCTGCTGGGAATCGGCATCGGGCGGCTGATGTCCAGCGCCCGGCGGCAGCGCTGGTTCAACCGAACTGTCGGCGCCTTCTACGTTTTGGCCGGTGCTGGTCTCACCCTGTCGGAGGGAAAACGCGGTTAGGCGGTGCGGCGCGCCGCGGTCGCCGCTTCGTCGACCTCGCCGGCCGCGCTGACGACGACGCCGTAATCCCGTTCCGCCGCGGCGACGCTGACCAGACCCAACCGGACGTCGTCGGCGACCGCCGCAGGATCGCGGGTCATCGGGTCGCCATAGCCGCCACCGCCCGGCATCTCAACGATCAGCCGGTCGCCGGCCGGAATGGTCTGGATGCCCTTGTTGCGCAGTTCCGGACCCGACTCCAGGCGCAGCCGGCCCTTCTCGCCCGGCCCCGCACCGTCGCGGCCACGTGCCGGGTAATGCACGCGTTCGAAGCTGGCGAACATGCCGAAGGGCGCGTTTTCCCGGCTGGTCACCTCCATCACCTGGCCGAGCCCGCCGCGCTGCGCCCCCGGCCCGCCGGAATCCAGGCGCAGCTCCTTGCGCCAGATCACCATCGGCGTGATCGCTTCGGAAATCTCCACCGGCACGTTGCGCACCCCACTGGGATAGGGTGTCGCGGACAGGCCATCCTGCTTCGGCCGCGCGCCGGAGCCGCCGCTGTGGAAGGTCATCATCATGAAGGCGGTCGCTTCCTCGTCGCTGCGCGGCGTGATGCCGTGCCCCGCGCCGAGCTTCAGGTTCCACAGGTTCGACGTGCCTTCCGCCGGCACCACATCCGGCATCGCCTGGTGCAGGCAGCCGAACACCACGTCGGGCAGCATATGTCCGATGGTCGACCGCGCCACCACCGCACAGGGATGCGGCGCGTTCATGATCGTATTCTCGGGCGCCGAGACGGTGATCGCGTCGAGCGTACCCGCATTGTTGGGAATCTCCGGCGCGACGACGCATTTCACGCCGAAGGCGGTGTAGGCCTCCGTGTAGCACATCGGGCAGTTGATCCCGTAGTCGGAGGTGCCGGAGGATCCGGTGTAGTCGACATGAATCTGCCCGTTCGAAATCGACAGATTGGCGACGAAGTCGATCGGCGCCTCCATCCCGTCGATACGCATGGAGTGCGTCCAACTGCCTTGCGGCATCGCATTGATCTTGGCGGTGATCGCGGTTCGGCTCTGCTCGATAATGTGATGGCCGAGCGCATCGAGATCGTCCAGATCGTACTCGTCCATCATGGCGAACAACCGCGCCGCGCCGGATTCGTTACAGGCGGCGAGCGCGTAGATGTCGCCCTCCACCTGCACCGGCTCGCGGACATTGGCGCGCACCATATTCAGAAACCACTCGTTCATCTCGCCTTTCAGCGCGAGCGGCATGATCGGCACGAACAGCCCCTCGTGATAGACCTGCTTGCCGTCCGGCGACATGCCGATGCCGCCGATATCGACGACATGCGTCGTGCTGGCGAACAGGGCGACCATCTTGCCGTTGCGGAAAGCGGGCGACACGACGGTGAAATCGTGCAGGTGGCCGGTGCCCTTCCACGGGTCGTTGGTGATGTAGACATCGCCTTCGTTCATCGTCTCGGAAGGGAAAACGTCGAGGAAATGCACCACGGCGCGCGCCATGGAGTTGATATGGCCAGGCGTGCCGGTTACCGCCTGGGCCAGCATCTGGCCTTTTAGGTCGAACACGCCGGCGGAAATGTCGCCGGCCTCGCGCGCGGACGTGCTGAATGCGGTCCGCACCAAGGTCTGCGCCTGTTCCTCGACCACAGACAACAGCCGGTCCCACATCACCTGGAACCGGATCCGGTCCATATTCGCGTCACTCATCGCGTCCAATCCTTCTCTTCTATTCTCGGCCCAGGAACACCCGCTTCAGGATACCCATGACCGTCGGCCGCTCGTAGTCTTTCTCTGGCTCGTCCGGCATGTATTTGATCACGCCTTGCCCCAACACCGATCCGTTGCGCGCGACCCAGTCGTTAAATCCCGCCATATCCGCGCAGCGGAGCCCGTTCGCAAGCTCGCCGACA
>JAPPPC010000041.1 GCA_028817685.1 Rhodospirillaceae bacterium | reverse complement strand
CTTGGCTTGCGCCGTCGAGGTCGAACGGGTACCGGCCAATACAGCCCTTTCCGGCCCCGCCGCCGGTGTGGTCTGCGCGCGATTCGTCGGGGCGGCAGCCGGCTACCAAGACGTCATCGGGATCGATATCGGCGGTACTTCGGCCGATATCTGTCTGATCAAAAACGGCCAGTATGAGCTGACCAACAATGGCCGGGTCGGCGACTGGCCTCTGAGCTTTCCGATGCTCGACATCAACACGGTCGGCACCGGCGGCGGCTCGATTGCCGGTATCTCGGACATCGGCGCGTTGACGGTGGGGCCACGCAGCGCGGGGGCCACCCCCGGGCCGGCCTGCTATGGCCGTGGCGGCGAGGAGCCCACCGTGACCGACGCGCACCTTACGCTGGGCCACCTACCGCCCTACCTCTTGGGTGGCACGATGACCCTGGTTGTGGACGCCGCCCGCAATGCCATCGAGCGTAAGGTGGCGCAGCCGCTCGGCCTCAGCGTCGAGGAGGCCGCACGCGGTATCCTTTCGATTGGCGACAATGACATGGTCGGCGCAATCCGTGTCATCTCGGTCGAACGCGGACACGATCCACGCGATTTCGCGCTCATCCCCTTCGGTGGCGCGGGACCGCTGCATGGTGGGTCACTGGCCAAGCTGCTCGGCGCAAAGACCGTCATCATTCCGCCGTCTCCCGGCGTCCTGTCTGCGATGGGGCTTCTGGTTTCGCAATTCCGGGCCGACTATGCGCGCACCTGCTTGGAGGGGCCGCCGGACTACGATCATGCCCGCATGGCACAAACATTCGACGAACTGGAGTCAGAGGCGACGGCCTGGTTCGACCGCGAACGGGTGCCCGCCGCAGCCCGCCAGCTGACCCGGTCGGCCAGCCTGCGCTACCGCCATCAAGGTTTCGAACTGACCTTGCCGTGGGAAGGCGAGTCGGTCACGCCGGAGACGACCCAGGCCACCTTGCAGGCCTTCCACGCGCTGCATGAGCGGCTCTATACCTTCGCCCAGCACGACACGCCGGTGGAGATCGTAACCCTGCAGGTCGCCGCGGAAGGCAGTCTGCCGCAGCCGCGCCCGACCGAAATTCCGGCGGGCGGCAGTCTGGAAGCGGCGCAGATTGACCGACTGCCGATCCATTTTGCCGAGGGTACCCAGACCGTCCCCGTCTACGACCGGACGAAGCTATCGGCGGGCGTCACCTTCTCTGGACCGGCACTGGTCGTGCAGCTCGATTCGACATCGCTGATACATCCGGAGCAGCGCGCGACGTGCGACCGCTTCGGCAACCTGATCTTGGAAACGGACTGAAGCGATCAACGATATTGTCATCCCGCATCAAGTGCGGGATGACACCGAGGGGAGATTTTTACCCAAAGTTCCGTTTCCAAACCGGCGCGCACGCTTCGCGTTGGGAGACCGCTTCGGCAATTCGTTCAACCTTGGGAATATGCTTTGGGCGCCACTCGTCCTGTTGCGCCCAGCGGCTGACCACGGCGATATAAAGATCCGCAAGCGTGCATCCGCTTGGCAAGAAATAGGGGTCACCGGAGACGTTTTCCTCAACAAGGCACCACCGGTCACGCCAGATGCGCCGGGCGTTCTCCCGCATGGCGGCAGGATCGCTTTCGGGATCGGCGGTGAAACGTTCCGGATAATCGTTGATTTCTACGATCGGATAGATCTCCGCCGCGACGAAGGTCAGCCACCGTAAGGATTGGAGGTAGTCCGGCGACGCCACATCCGGCAGCAGACCGGCTTCCGGATGGCGGCGGTCGAGCGCCAAGATGATCGCCGTCGATTCGGTCATCACATCGCCGTCCGGAAAAACGATTGTGGGAAGCTTGCGCTGCGGATTGACCGCCGCGTATCCCGCGTCTCGCTGCGCATCCGTCTTGAGATCGACCCCTTTGAATTCGTAGTCCGCGCCGATTTCGGCAAGCGCCAGTTCGACGATGCACGATCTCGCGCGCGGAAATCCGTAGAGCGTATAGGGCACGGCATCCTCCTTTCGCAGATTTTATAACCATTGTTCCAGTTATACTGCGATCAGTCCGATTTGTTGTCAACCGTTGTTACGGTTAGAATAGCACCATGAGCCTACGTGAACGCCCTATTCGCCACATTGGCGGCCGCACCTGCCTCGATTTCGTGAACACCGCGAACTGGTCATCCGACGGTGTGCTCATCGAGGAAAGGCTGGAATCCGACGCGGACGTGGCGGTCTGGTGCCGCGATGCGGGGTTGGAGGACGTCGCAGGCCAGCATGGCCGCCTAGACGAAATCGTGGCGTTTCGAAACGCCGTCCGTCGTGTGATCGTCGCAGCGCTCGACGACTCCACGCCCGCCGACTCGGACGTCGTCCCTTTGAACAACGCGCTACGATCGCTGCCGCCGCGTGCGATGCTGCCAGTCGCCGGAAAGGGGATCGCTTTGGACCCGTCTCTGACCCTGGATCAGGCGATCGCGGTTTCAGCCATGGCGCTGCTCAACCGCCGTTCGGAAATCGAGCGTGTGAAAATCTGTCCCGGCGACGATTGCGCCTGGTTGTTCCTGGACGAGAGCAAGAACCGCCGCCGCACCTGGTGCTCGATGGAAACCTGCGGCAATCGCGCCAAGGCGAAACGCCACTACAGGCGCAAGACCGCCGCAAGCACCGACTAAAGAACCGCTTCTGCCATCCGTTCGAGCTGTGCGCCCATCTCGGCCTCGGTCTCGACCCATTCCGGCCGGACCACGACACTGTCGGCGCCGGCGTCCACCAGCGACTGCAGGTGTGCCCTGTTCGCCTCCTGGCCGTAAATAACGATCTGAATCGACGCGGGATCGCGTCCTGCATCAGCGCAAAGCGTCTCCAACTCCTTGCGGCTGTTCTCAATATCCTGCGGCGATACCCTATTTGGCAGCCAGCCATCCGCGTGGGCGACGATACGCTTCAGCACATTCGGCGCCATGCCGCCGATCAGAATCGGCGGATAGGGTTTCTGCGTCGGCTTCGGGAAGGATCGGACGGGCGGGAAATCGAAATACTTGCCGTGGTACTCCGCTTCTTCCTCGGTCCAGCACAGTTTCATCACGTCGAGCGCTTCCCGGGTCTGGGTCCAACGGCGTGGAAAGTCGCCACCGAAGATCTCCGTCTCCTCCTTCAGCCAGCCGGTGCCGATACCGAACTGGAAGCGGCCGCCGCTGTAGAGATCGAGCGCGGCCACCTCCTTGGCGAGCAGCAACGGATGGCGCTCCGGTACCAAAGTGATTCCGGTACCGAGCTTGATCGTGCTTGTCACCGCGGACGCGCGGGCCAGCGCGATATAGGGCTCTGTGAAGTGCGAATAGGTCCACGGAATTTCGCCCCCGGTCGCCGGAAACGGGCTCTCGCTATGCACCGGCACCGCGGGATGCTCGGCGTACCAGATCGAATCGAAGCCGAGCTCCTCCGCCTTCTTGGCGGTGAAGGCGGGGTCAATCGTATAGGCGGGCAGCGGAACGGAAGTACCAACTTTCATGTGTCAAATCCCTATGGCTGGGTTTCCAGGAGTTCATATTGCGCGGCGCGCAAGCGCGATTGCGCATCGACGACGGCCAATGCGCTCATATTGACGATACCGCGCGCGGTAACGGAGGGTGTCAGGATATGGGCCGGGGCGTCTGCGCCGACGAGAATTGGACCGACAGGCAAGCCGTCGCCAATCGATTTCAACAGGTTGAACGCGTTATTGGCCGCTTCCAGATTTGGCAGGATCAACAGGTTGGCACGGCCTTTCAGCTTCGAATTCGGGAAGATGCGTTCCCGGACCGCCGGGTCTATGGCGGCATCGGCATGCATTTCGCCTTCGACCTCCAACTCCGGCGCGGTCTCCTTCAGCACCGCCACGGCTTTGCGCATCTTGATGGCCGATTCCGTGTCCGCGGTCCCGAAATTGGAGTGTGACAGCAGTGCGACCCGTGGCGTCTCACCAAATCGCCGCACGGTTTCCGCGCCGAGCAGGGTCATTTCGACGATCTCCTCCATCGTCGGATTCGGGGTCACATGCGTATCGCACAGAAAGAAGGTGCCCTTCGGCAGGATGAGCAGGCTGAGCGCGGAGACGTCGCGCACGCCCTCGCCCTTGCCAATGACATCCGTGACATGGCGCAGGTGCCAGCCGTAATTGCCATAGGTCCCGCAGATCATCGCATCGGCCTCGCCGCGGCGCAGCATCATCGCCGCAATCACTGTGGTATTGGTGCGAATGATGGTCCGCGCCAGATCCGGCGACACGCCGTGCCGTTCCATGATCCCGTGATAGCCGGTCCAGTAGGATTCGTAGCGCGGATCGCTCTGCGGGTTGACGAGCTCGAAATCCTTGTCCTGGCGCAACCGCAGGCCGAGCCGCTCGATACGGTCAGCAACGACGGAAGGCCGTCCGACCAGGATCGGCTTGGCGATCCCGTCATCCACCACGACCTGCGCCGCGCGCAGGACGCGGAGATCCTCGCCCTCCGCGTACACCAGCCGCTTCGGCTCGGCCCGCGCCCGCTCGATCACCGGCTTCATCAACATGCCGGACCGGAAAACAAATCGCTCCAGCCGGTTGCGATAGGCCTCGAAATCCTCGATCGGGCGCGTCGCCACACCGGAGTCCATGGCGGCCTTGGCCACCGCGGGCGCAATCTCGACGATGAGACGCAGGTCGAACGGTTTTGGAATGACATAATCGGGGCCGAATTTGAGATCTTCCCCTTGATAGGCAACAGCCACCACCTCGGAACTCTCGGCCATCGCCAAACCCGCAATCGCCTTGACGGCAGCTTGCTTCATTTCCTCATTGATCGTCGTGGCGCCAACATCCAGGGCGCCGCGAAAGATGAACGGAAAGCACAGCACATTGTTGACCTGGTTCGGAAAGTCCGACCGGCCGGTCGCGATAATCGCGTCCGGCGCGGCGGCACGCGCCTCGTCCGGTTCAATCTCCGGCACCGGATTGGCCAACGCCATGATGAGGGGTTTTTCTGCCATCCGCTTGACCATGTCGCCCGTCAGGATGCCGGGCGCGGACAGGCCGAGGAACACATCCGCCCCGTCGATGACCTCGTCGAGGGTCCGCGCCTCCGTGTCCTGCGCGTAGGATTCCTTGTAGATATCCATCTCTTCGTTGCGGCCGACATGCACAACGCCCAACCGGTCAACCAGCGTGACGTTTTCGCGTTTCACCCCCATACCGACCAGCAAATTCAGACACGCGATGCCCGCCGCACCGCCACCCGTCGACACCAGCTTGATATCGCCAAAACGTTTGCCGACCAGGCGCAGCCCGTTGAGGATCGCCGCCGCCGCGACGATCGCCGTCCCGTGCTGATCGTCATGAAACACGGGGATGTTCATCCGCTCGCGGCAGCGCTGCTCTACGATGAAACATTCGGGCGCCTTGATGTCTTCCAGATTTATCGCACCGAAAGTCGGCTCCAAGCTGGTGATGATGTCGACCATCTTATCGGGGTCGGTCGCGTCGAGTTCGATATCGAACACGTCGATTCCGGCGAACTTCTTGAACAGGACCGCCTTGCCTTCCATGACCGGCTTGGACGCCAACGGACCAATCGCCCCGAGGCCCAGGACAGCGGTGCCGTTCGTGATGACGGCGACCAAATTCTGCCGTGCCGTCAATGTCGCGACTTCGGCCGGGTCTTCGGCGATCGCCTCGCAAGCGGCCGCGACGCCGGGAGAGTAGGCGAGCGCCAAATCGCGCTGATTGCCGAGCGGTTTTGAAGGCAGGATCGACAGCTTTCCGGCTACCGGATTGCGGTGATAATCCAGCGCCATCTGTTTCAAGGTGTCGTTCGACATATCCGATCCCTCTCCCCTGTCACGGACCGACAGTTTGATCGCCTCGGCGCAGCGGAACAACCGAAACCGAAATCAATCGAAACCCAGAAAGAGCGAAGGCAACCACAGCACCACAGGCGGGAACGCGATGATCACGGCCAGTACCGCGAAATGCAGCAGGATGAAGGGCACGACGCCGCGATACATGTCACGCAAACTGATCTCCGGCGGCGCGATGGCCCGGAAATAGAAGATCGCGCCCGCCATAGGCGGGGTCAGCATGCTGGTCTGCATCATGATCAGCAGCGCGATGCAGAACCAGACGGGATCGAAGCCGAGCCCGGTGACAATCGGCATCGCGAGCGGCACCAGGATCAGCATGATCGAAATCAGGTCGATCACGAAGACCGCCACAAAAGTGACGATCAGAACCAGCCAAACGGTGCCCCACGGCCCCAGGTCCGCGTTCGCCAGCATGTTCTGCACCGCGAGCAACCCGCCGGCACCGGCGAAAACACCGGCAAACATGAGACCGCCAACGACGATGGTCAGCACCATGGCGGTGATCGACAGTGTCGTCAGCAACGCCTCGCGCACCGCCTGCCAGGAGAACTTTCGGTACAGAACCGTCAGGACCAACCCACCGATCGCGCCAATCGCGGCCGCTTCGGTCGGGACGGCGATTGCGAAGATGATGCTGCCCAGAACCGCAGCAATCAGGGAAAGCGGCGGCACCAGCACCACGACCGTGCGCCACAGATGACGAGCGACGGAAGGTCGTCCGCCTCAGGCGCGGGCGGCGGGGCGGCACCCGGCCGAAAATACGCAAAGCCAAGGATGTACAGGATATAGAGACCTGCCAGCACCAAACCGGGAAACAACATCGCCGCGAACAATTCGCCGATCCCAAGATCGGCAATGGTTGCCAGAATCACCACCAGCACAGAGGGCGGGATAATCGATCCCAGCGACCCGCCGGCGCAGATCGTGCCCGAAATCAGTCCCTTGTCGTAACCCGCCCGCAGCATCACCGGCGTCGCCAGCAACCCGACGACCGTCTCGGTCGCACCGACGACACCGCTGGAGGCGGCGAACAACACGCAAATTACGATCGTGCCGACGGCCAGGCCGCCGGGAAGCCGTCGGGTCCAATGATGGATCGTCTCGAACATGCCTTCTGCGATACCGGACTTCTCCAGCATTGCGCCCATGAAGATGAACAGCGGCACGGCAGCGAGAATATGCGAGG
>JAPPPC010000618.1 GCA_028817685.1 Rhodospirillaceae bacterium | reverse complement strand
GGCACCGCAGCGCAACGTCAATCGTACCTGCCGGATTTGGCGGCTGGCGGGACGACCCCCTGCTTGGCAATCTCCGAACCTGGCGCGGGCGCACACCCAAAACATCTGACCACCGAAGCCCGCCGCGACGGCAACGACTATGTCTTGAATGGCGAGAAGGCCTATCTCACGAACGGACCGATGGCGGACATTTTCCTCGTGCTGGCGATCACCGGCCACACGGGAAACCGCAAACAATTTTCGGTTTTGATCGTTCCGCGGGATGCGGTAGGGCTCGAGCTGACGGATGGGGTCAAGATCGACTATTTGCGCCCCTCCCCCCATTGCGGAATCAAGTTGCACGATGTCCAGGTTCCCGTAGCCAATCTGTTGGGGCCGGAGGGCGAAGCCTTTGACGCGATTTCGCTTCCCATGCGGCGAACAGAGGATGCCGTTTTCGCAGCGTCCAAAGCGGGTGCGATCCGCCATATCCTGAACGGCATCTGCACGGAAGCACCGTCGCTGGCACAAGACGAAGACCATGTTGCCGAATTGGGCAAACTGGCCGCGGCCAGCACGGGATTGGGCGCCCTAGCCTTTCACGGGGCCGAACTGCTAGACATAGACCCCGACGCGAACGCCGACGCGGTCGGCGCCATCGCGGCTTCCGCGCGTGAATGGGCCAGTAGCCTGCATGAAAGGATCACCGCGCTCATCGACTCGACCGGACTAGTGCCATCGCCAATGCTGGCGGCGGCCTGCCGGGACCTCGAAAAATCCTTGGGCATTGCGCGTGGCGCCTACGTTATCCAGGCACGCCGGCGCGGGTCCGCCCTCTTCCACTGAACAATGGAAACCAAGACCTCATGAACGATATCGTTTCACAGGACGCGCTCGACAAGAAACTGGCCTCCGTCGAATCCATTACGGAAGGCCTCGGCAGCATCGGCTATATTGCCTCGCGCCGGATCGCGACCGCCATCTTCGTCGCCGAGAACCTGTCTAAACCGATCCTGGTCGAAGGATCCGCCGGCGTCGGCAAAACGGAGCTCGCCCTGTCGACCGCGCAATGGCTCGGCCTGCCGCTGATCCGTATGCAGTGTTACGAGGGGCTGGACGAGTCAAAAGCCCTGTACGAATGGAAGTACGGCAAGCAGCTGCTCTATACCCAGATCCTCAAGGACAAGATGGGGGACACCCTGTCGGATACCAAAGGACTGGACGAAGCCATGCAGCGCTTGCATGGGTTCGGCGATCTGTTCTTCTCCGAACAGTTCCTTGAACCGCGGCCCTTACTGAAGGCGCTGCGCCAAAAACACGGCGCGGTCTTGCTGATCGATGAGGTCGACAAGTCGGACGAGGAATTTGAGGCTTTCCTCCTGGAAATTCTGTCTGCCTTTCAAGTCACGATCCCGGAAATCGGCACAATCGAAGCATCCGTGCCGCCGCTCGTTTTTCTTACCTCGAACAATATGCGAGAGATGGGCGACGCCCTGAAGCGCCGGTGCCTGCACCTGTTCATTCCGCTGCCAGATGCAAAGCTGGAACAGCGGATCGTCGCTTCGCGCGTGCCGGAAATCGAGGAACGGTTACGCCGACAACTCGTCGCTTTCGTGCAGATGCTGCGCGAGGAGGATTTGAAGAAACTACCGTCGATTTCCGAGACAATCGATTGGGCCCGGGTGCTGCTCTTGCTGCACGCGGACTCCCTGGACGCCGATCTGGTCCGCGACACTTTGAATGTTCTGCTGAAGTTTGAGCAGGATATCGCCGCTGTCGAGCGCAGCGTGGCCGAGCTCACCCGCAAGGCGAAACAGGCCTAATTCCGGCCAATGCAGCAGACTCTCGAAAACTTCCTTCGCGCGCTGCGGGCCATGGATGTCCGTGTTTCGCCGGCGGAGGCGATCGACGCGCATTGTACGGTCGATAGCGTCGGCTACAGCGACCGAACGCTGTTGAAGGATTCGCTGTGCATCGCGCTTGCCAAATCGGAAGAAGAGGTAGAGCGTTTCGATGAGTGCTTCGATATCTTCTTCACCCGCGACGAGTTTCGCGACCGCGAAGAGGAAGACGAAAGCGAAGGCTTGTCCGACGCCGAGAATGAGATGTTGGGCGAACAGCCCCTGGCCGAAATGCTGCTCGGCGGCAGCGAAACCGAGATGGCCCAAGCGATGGAGCAGGCCGCCAACGAGGCCGGCGTCGCCAACATCAGGTTTTCAACGCAACGCGGCCTGTTCACGCGGCGCATACTCGACCGCATGGGCCTGCGCGACCTAGAACGATTGATCGCCTCACTCAACCGGCAGGAGGGCGACGAAGCCGCCGCGGATATGGCGGGACGGCTGGAGCAAGGCCGCAGCTATCTGTTCGAAGAGGTCCGCCAGTATATCGACCGGCAGTTCGATCTTTACGCGCGCAATGCGGGTGAGGAGCTGCGCGAGGAGTTTCTCGCCAAGACCAATCTGTCTTCCATCGAGCGGCGCGATTTCGACCGCATGCACCGGATCGTCCGCCGGATGGCGAAGAAGCTTGCAACCCGTTACGCGCGGCGGCGCAAACACACGAAACGCGGTGTCCTCGATGTCCGCCGGACCCTGCGCAAGAGCATGCCCCATGGCGGTATCCCGTTTGAGACCGTATGGAAACAGACAAAGATCGAGCGGCCGCGGATCGTCGTCATCGTCGATGTATCGCAATCGGTTGCCGCGGCAGCGCGGTTCCTGCTGCTGTTCCTATACTCGCTGCACGAAGTCATCGCGACTCTGCGCGCCTTCGCCTTTTCCAGCCATCTGATCGAAGTCAGCGACATTCTCAAAGAAAGGGACGTCGAGGAAGCGATCCCGGAAATTCTCGAAAAGATCGGCTTCCGCTCGACCGATTATGGCCGCGCGCTGGAGGATTTCGAGGATCTTCACATGGATGCGCTCGACCGGCATACGACGGTCATCATCCTGGGTGACGGCCGTTCGAACGATACGGATCCGCGCATGGATCTGATGCGCCAGATCCATGATCGGGCGAAGTCGGTCATCTGGCTCAACCCCGAACCGGAACCCTTCTGGGGCACCGGCGATTCCGAGATGCACCGCTACCGTACCTTCTGCCACGTCGCAAAGACCTGCAGCACCGTCCAGGATCTGGAGCGGGTCGTCGACGACGTGATGAAGACCTACTTCCGCGTCTGATCCGGACATCGAACAAAAAAATGGGCGGCTTACGCCGCCCATTTCGCATCAAGCCGAAGCCTGAACTTTAGTCGAGACCCACCTTCTTGCGGTGCTCGGCCCAATAACCCGGCCATGCTTCGCCGGCCTTGATCTTGTTGCCTTTTTTCTTCTCAGCGGCGCGCCACTGGTTGAAGGCATCGGTGGCGTTATCCCACTCTTCGATCACCTTGGCATGACGCGCGAGACGGGCCTGGTTCCAGGCTTCGTCGTCCGCGGTCCAGACACCCTTTTCCTTCAGATATTTGACGGAGCCGGGATGCCAGGCGACGTCGGCCGGCGTGCGGCCTGACTTGGACAGGATCCAGTTTTTAGTCGTCGCGTTGACGTCCTTGTACAGGTCGAAGGCGTCATGCATGGCCTTGGTGACCGTATAGACCTCTTCCGTGCTGCGGTCGGCATAGGTCGACATCATCGGATACCGGAATTCGATGATATTGACGGGCTTGCCCTTCTCCATGCCAGCGCCGTCATCGATGCTGAGCGGCGAGTACATCGGCGCGATCTTCTGAATGCGATCCCAGCCTTCCTTGTTCTTCGGATCGAACTGCACCCAGTCGATACCAGCCGGCGAGGCTTCAAGCTCACGCGTGATGCCGGAATAAGGCGACATCAGGAAGCCGTCAATCTTACCCGTGAGGCGCGCGCCCTTCATGACGCCGTAACCGCCGAACCAGACCGGCGTGATGTCATCACGGGTCAAACCGGCATAGGCCAGCAGCGCGTCCGTCTTGACGTTGACCGACGGGTTGCCCTTCACATAGCCGAGGCGAATGCCCTTGAGGTTCGCGCCATCGGCGAACTTCGAGCCCTTCGGCACCGTCAGGCCGGTGCCCGTCGGCGGAGCCAAGACGATACGCAGATCCTGCGGTCCCCAGGACTGCACTGCGAAATCGTAGGTGCCCTCTGCGGCGAAGAAAGCTTCCGTCGCCAGGAACCCGTAATGCGCCTTACGCTGCGTGACCGGCAGCATACGGCCAATGCCCGTACCCGACGGCACGATACGAATCCGCGTGCCGAACTTCTTTTGGAAGGCGTTCGCAACGGCCGACGCCTGGGCGAACCCGGCACTGCCGAAATCGTACGACGTCCAAACCATCGTCTTGGGCAGATCGGCAGCCTGTGCAACGCCGGACGCCAGGAGCGCCGCGGCCGCGGCACCACCTGCCACCTGCCAGAATTGTTTCTTTAGACCCATGATATCCTCCTTGTTGGTCTACCTCTTGGACGAGATTCAGGGTTTTGCAGCCCGGGACGAAGCATTTCTCGCTACGGTCCCCAAATCTCTTACGTTGTTATCCGCTTCGTCGAAATTATAACCAGTTTCAGCTATTCCCCTATGACTTTGCCCGTTTCGTGATGAACCCGTAGGCGTAACAAGCCACGACGATCCCAACACTGATGAAGAAACTCAGCGTCCCGGGATAGAGCATGAAGCCGGCCGCAACCAGCAAAGGCGCTCTTATCGTCCAGTCAATTTCTCCAAGCCAGTAGAGGTACTTTTCGAAGGCCGCGGCCATCAACACCACAGCAATCATCCCGGAACTCACCATAAGGATGATATCTTGCCATTCACCGCGCAGGATCAATGCGGGATTGAGCACGAAGATGAAGGGTAGAATGAAGTTGATGAGGCCGAGCCGCATCGCCCGCACACCGATCGCCATCGTATCCGCCTTGGCGATAATCGCTGCGGCAACCGCCGCCAGCGCGACCGGCGGGGTGATGAAGGACAGCATGCCCCAATAGAGAATGAACAGATGGCTCGCGATCGGGTCGAGCCCGGCATTAATCAGCGCTGGGCCGAGAATAATCGCCAGGAAGATGTAGCAGGCGCTCACCGTCATCCCCATGCCAAGCAGGAAGCTGGTTACGGCGCCCATCGCCAGCAGCAGGTAAAGATTGTCACCGGCAACCTGCAGCAGTTCACGCGAAAAGGCACCGCCGACGCCGGTAAAGGCCAAGGCCCCGACGATCATGCCGACACCAGCAAGAATGGCGATGATGTTGGAGATGATCTTGGTCGAATCCACGATCAGTTCGGCCAGGGTCTTGAGATTGAACCGCCGCTTCCCCTTGCGGAACAGGAACGAACAGACCACCAGGATGGCCGATGCGTAATAGGGCGCGTAAAGGTCCCAGCGCAGCGCGACCAGCATATAGACAAGGGCAACAAGACTGGCGATGTAGTACCAGCCGCCTTTGAAGGTTTCCCACAGGTCCGGTATGTCTTTTTCGTCCATCCCCCTCAACCCGTTCACCGCGGCATAGCCATCTACTTGAAGCAGCAGAGCAATGTAGAAGATCATCGCGGGCACCAGCGCCGCGATCATCACCGTCGCGTAGGGCACGTTCAGGAATTCCGCCATCAGGAACGCAACCGCGCCCATCACCGGTGGCATCAGCGCACCGCCCGTCGAGGCACAGGATTCGACCGCGCCGGCATAGACAGAGGGATATCCGACCCGTTTCATGGTCGGGATCGTCAGCTTGCCGGTTGTCACGACGTTGGAAATGACGCTGCCGCTCAGCGAGCCGAAGAAGCCGCTCGACAGGATCGCGACCTTGGCCGGTCCGCCGCGGCTCCGCCCCATCAAGGCGGTCGCGAAGCTCATAAAGAACTCACCACCGCCGGTCACGACCAGCGCCGAACCAAAAATAAGGAACCCAATCAGTAGGTTGCCGGCAACCCGCATGGGCACACCGATGATGCTCTCGAAGCCCATCGCGTGTGAACGCACAAGCTCCAGCGGCGTTTGACCGACACCCCATAGGAAGCCGGGAGCGCTGTCCGTCCACAGCGGGAAGGTGAAGAAGAACGTCACGATGATGGCCAGTGCCGTACCGCCGGCACGCCGCACGGCCTCAATCGACAGGAAACAGATCAGCGCCGCCATGGCAGTGGGCGTCGGCGGCGCGACGATGTCCCAACCTTGCTCGACCATATCCGAACCGTGATAGGACAGATATAGCGCCGCCACCAAGGTGACCGCGAACAGGATCCAATCGTAGAACGGAACGTGGTTGTCGTCCTTGCGGCGCGCGGGAAACACCAAAAACGAAATCGGCAAAAAGATACCGATCAGCAGGTAAAAATAGGAGTTGTCGACCAGCACATAACCGAAAGGGTCCCAACTAAAGGTCTGGTTCATGGCGACGAGAATGCCGATCGCGCCATAAATCAGCGCGATCCAGTAGACAAGGCCCGTGATCCGGTTTGTCGGCGTATCGTCGGAAAGCTCGTCCAGTTTAGCCTGGATTTCTTCGTCAGTCTGAGCGGTCGTCACAGTCCCTCCCCGTCGGTGCGGCTTAATTTTTTGGCTTAAATTTGCCGATGAATTCCCTTTTATGGGATCCGGTTTGCCGCACGGCGGCGAAACCTTAACACCCCGCGCCAAATGAGGCGACTCTCTTGGATAGGTGAAAAAACGGTGTTGGAACGGCTAGTTACCGTTGGCGTGACCGGCGGCGTGCTCAGCCGCCAGCAGACCGGTAATGACCGATTGCGACAAGCCGCCGACATAGCCGGATGCCGACCCGCCTTCGAGCCCGCCCGTCGTGGTCCCGGCGGCGTACAGCCCTTCGATGGGGCTGTCATCGGCGCGCAGGACGCGGGCGTCACCGTCGATCGCGATGCCGCCCATCGTGTAGGTGATCCCGGCGCAGACCGGCGCCGCGTAATACGGTGCGGTGCGGATCGGTTCCGGCTTCCCTTTCAAGGTCGTCCGCGGTGGCGACAGCGCTTCGATAGCGCCGGACTCGACCGCCTGATTGTAGCGTTCGATCGTCTGACCGAGTCGCTTCGCGTCGATCAACAGCGCCAGTTCGGCAACACTGTCCGCTCGGTGCAGGGTACCGC
>JAPPPC010000853.1 GCA_028817685.1 Rhodospirillaceae bacterium | reverse complement strand
AGCAGGAACCCGATTCGTAGCTTAAGTCACTGTCCGGTTTCCGGGGAGCACCTCAGACTTCATCCTTGAGCACGTCAGTCCGCAGCGCCATACCGGTTCTCCGAGTTATCGACTTCGTCCCTGTTAACCTTCTTTGCTTAAGCTTTTGTGAAGTTACAAGACAATTATACGCTCGTTTTTTTCTCGGCTCCTATCCCGTTAACGGTCGCACGAGGCTAAAGTTACCGGAACTGAATCCGACAGGAGCGATCGATCATGAGCGAAGACATTTGGAACCTCTCCATTGCGGATACGGCCGCGCTGATCGAAAAGGGCGAACTGTCCCCCGTCACCGTTGTTGAGGCCTGCCTGCAGCGCGTTGAATCGGTCGGCGCCAGCCTTGATGCGTTCATCACTCTGACCGCGGATGTGGCGCTGGAGCAGGCGCGACAAGCGGAGGCGGAGATTGCCGCTGGAAAGTATCGCGGCCCGATGCACGGCATCCCCTTCGGGTTGAAGGATATCTACAACACGGCGGGCATTCTCACGTCGGCGCATTCCCGGATATTGATCGACAATTTGCCCGACAAGGACGCGACAACGACGGCGAAGCTCTATGAAGCGGGCGCGATCCTGCTCGGAAAACTGGCGACTCATGAATTCGCCCATGGCGGCCCGTCCTTCGACCTGCCCTGGCCCCTCGCCCGTAACCCCTGGAACCCGGACCACGCGACGGGCGGTTCTTCCAGCGGCTCCGGAGCCGCCGTTGCTGCCGGTTTGGTCAAGGGCGCGATGGGATCGGATACGGGCGGTTCTATCCGCAATCCTTCCTGCCTGTGCGGTATCGTCGGTATCAAGCCCACCTATGGGCTTGTCAGCCGCGCCGGCGTGATTGCCAATTCATACACCTTCGACCATTGCGGTCCGATGACATGGACGGTCGAAGACTGCGCCATCATGCTGCAGGCGCTGGCGGGGCACGACCCGGCCGACCCGGCGAGCGCCGATGTTGAGATTCCGGACTACCGCGCCGCCCTGACCGGTGACATCCGGGGACTGCGTATCGGCGTGATCCGCCATTTCTGGGAAGAAGAACAGAACGCCAGCGACGCGGTGCGCGATGCGATGGATTCGGCACTGGAGGTACTGCGCGGGCTCGGCGCCACGACCGAAGGTGCGCGCATGCGCCCCATGCAGGATTACTACGACGTCAAAGTGACGATCGCCGAATCCGAACTCTTCGCCATTCACGCGGATCAACTACGCGTGCGGCCACAGGACTTCGGCGCAGATTTCCGCGGACGGGTATTGCCGGCCTGCCTGATGAACGGTGCCGATTACGTTTCAGCCCAGCGCGAGCGCCGCACCATGCTGGAGGAAATGGCCCCGCTCTATGAAAAATACGATCTGCTGGTCACGGCGGGGGTCGCGCCGGCCGGCCGGCTCGGCACCCATCAAACCGTCTCGTTCTATCAGAAACCGTCGATCGCAACCCCGTTCAATGTGACCGGCGGCCCGGCGTTGGCGCAATGCATCGGTTTCACCGAAGACGGTCTGCCGCTTTCCATGCAGATTATCGGGCGGCCGTTCGACGAGACGACGGTGTTCCGCGCGGCGCATGCCTATGAAGCGGCAACGCCCTGGCGGGACAAGCGCCCCGACGTTCCGGCGAGCGCCGACCCGCTGGAGGAAACGCCACCGCCGCCGCCGCCTCTCGACGAGTCCTATCGCGACAAAGTATCGGCGGCGGTCACACAAGCGGGTCTAACATTGTCCGACGGCGATTTCGCACAAGTTCTTGCCGCGGCGCCGCATGTCTACGACATGGTCGGCCGCCTGCGACGCGACCGGGATTATGGTGAAGAGCCCGGCAACACATTCAGCTTCGGCAAAGGTTAGATCGGGTCAGGTCTGAATTCAGGACCCCAAAAGCACTTCGGAGCCAAATGGCTCCGAAGCGTTACTCTATACGGGTTGTGAAAGGATGCGGCGCTTAGCCCTGCCGCCATGCGGCCGTTGCCTTGCACTTTTTGCAAACCCGCTCGCCGGCCCACTCGCTTTCGAAGTCGGTGCTGCACAGCAGGCACTTGCGAATCTTCTGTGTCTGAGTGTGGATGTGGCGCTCTTCGTCTTTAGTCGGTAGTGCTATATCGCTCATATTTTTCCTCTGGGAACTTCCTGCCGTTACGACAGGTTCCTTCCCATCAACTCCCTAAGTTAAGTCCGTGTTTCGAGTGATGCCCCGTTAGCCCGTACGCCGGAGCAGGTGGTAACCGAATGCCGTCGTTACCACGTCGCTGTCCGCACCCACCTCAAGCTGGAAGGCCACTTCATCAAACTCCGGCACCATCGCGCCCGGTGAGAAAAACCCGAGATCCCCGCCATCCCTGCCGGAGGGGCAATCGGAATGCGCCGCCGCAAGCGCCGCAAAATCCTCACCGTTGGCGATTTTCTCCTTGATGTCGCCGATTTCCGACAAGGCCTCTTCCTTCGACCGCGTCGCAGTCGACCGTTCGGACCCTTGATACATCAGAAGAATATGCGAAACCCGGACTTGACCCGCCATACTGCCCTCCCATTGTGAGAACCTGGCAGAAGGCTGCGTCTAACCCGGTCCGGTGCGTCGTTTAATGTACGGACATATGTAACAGAACTGTCGAAAAAATCCAGTTTATTGTGTGTTTCGGCCCGGGAATACCGCGTAAAAGTCGCAAAATTTCACGGTTTTACAAATACAAAACAAAGAGTTGACTTTAACTCAACACATTTTGGCCTCAATACAACGTTAGCGGGCGAAGTTTACGATTTGATCCAAGTCAACGCGCGGAATCAGGCGCGACCCTATCTTGAAAGAAACACGCAACATCGTGCTTCATAGGGAAGGAACCTCCACCATGGAAGCGACATCCGACCACAAAACACCCGCCGACAAGAGCCAATCCGTCTGGCCGCACCTGTTCGAACCGTTCCGCACCGCCGCTGCGTCTGTGGCGAATTTCTTTTCGCCGAGCGCGGACGCCGCGAACGCCGAAAACGCCTATGAGATCAATATGGAGCTGCCCGGCGTCGCCCCGGAAGACATCGACGTTTCGCTGCATGACCATGTGCTGACGATCAAAGGCGAAAAGAAAAACAGCCGCGAAGAAAAGACGAAGACATACTATTTCACCGAACGCAGCTATGGCGCGTTCCAGCGCTCCTTTCGCCTGCCGGGCGACGTGGATGCCAGCGATATCGGCGCCGACTTCAATGACGGTGTCCTGACGCTCACCCTGCCAAAGACATCGCCGGCCAAACGCGAAGAAGAGAAGATCGCCGTCCGGCGCGGATAAACCCGTTGCGACCGGGGCGGCTGCCCTTTAGGCCGCCTTCGGTTGCTTGCCCGCCTGTGCGACGACATAGGTGTTCTTGTCGGCGTTGTAGTAATGCCGCGTCGGACTGTAGTTGCCGCCGACGATGGTGCAGATGAAGGTTTCCGGTTCCAGCGCCTCGAAACTGTGAATCTCCGCCGGCGGCATGACCATCGCCATCTCGCCGGGCGTGTAGATCTTGTCCTCGATCGTCTTCAGCTCCGCATGCCCTTCGACGGACCCGTCGTCCAGCCGGTCGTACACCACGTGGCGCAGCCGGCCTTTGAGCAAGCAAAGCGCCTCCCAGACCCCGTGATCGTGCGGCGGCACCACCAGCCCCTGGGGCAGCTGGTCGATGGTGATCGACAGTTCGCCGTCGTAATAGACGTATTTCGAGTTATCGATGTGGTTGCCGGGCCGTTTGACGCCGAGCGCGAACAGGTCGGGCCGCGCGATGAACGGTTTGACGGCCTCGAGCAGCCCGGACCGCAGCGGCTCCAGATTGTCCCCCTCGCGCCCGATCGCGGCGATGACCGCCTGCGCCATGTCGCGGATCGAAGGATGTTCGTGCGTCGTCATACCGGGCCTCCCTTGGCTCATGTCCCGGCCCTATTGAAACCGATTTATCGGCATCACGCCAATCCCGCACCAAAACCACGCGACGGCGCGGAAATCGCCTGTCTATAATCCCGACCCGCAATTCCAAACGGGAGTGGGAACCATCGACCTGCAATTGAACGGGAAGGCCGTCCTCGTCACCGGCGGCAATAGAGGGATCGGCAAGGCCATCGCGCGGGGCTTCGCCGGTGAAGGCGCCAACGTCGCCATCTGCGGCCGCGACGAGGAAGCGCTCGCCGGCGCCAAGGCGGAGATCGAGGCCAAGGGCGTGCAGGCGGTCGCCGTGGTCGCCGACCTGTTCGACGCCGAAGGCTGCAAAAGCGCCGTCGCCGCGGCGACCGACGCCTTCGGCCGGCTCGACGTGCTGGTCAACAACGCCTCGACCAATATCGGCGGGCGGCTTGAAACCCTCAGCGACGAGCAGGTGATGGAGCGGGTCAACGGCAAGACCCTGGCCTCGATGCGCTGCTGCCGCGCGGCGTTGCCCCATCTACGCGCGTCGGGCCGCGGCCGTGTGATCTGCATTGGCGGCTCCTCGGCCCGCAATGTCGGCGTCGACGGTCTGCCCAGCGGTCTCGGCAACGCGGCCTTGGCCAATTTCGTCAAACAGTTCAGCTACGAGGTCGCGGCCGACGGCATCACGGTGAACATCGTCCACCCGCCCTTCACCAAGACCGACCGCTATCCGGCGCGCCTCGAAGCGCGGGCCAAGAAGCTTGGCGTCAGCCTGGAAGAGGCGGAAGCCTCCTTCACCGCCGGCTTTCCCATCGGCCGTATCGTCGAACCGGACGACATCGCCCCCATGGTGCTGTTCCTCGCCTCACCGCAGGCCAGTGCCGTCACCGGCCAGGCCGTCGCCGTCGACGGCGGCGCGACGCCGTACGTGGCGTATTAGGACGCTGTCGAAAGGATTAGCTCTGCTCCTGCTTCAGCGTTGCAATACGCAGGCCGGAGGCGATCAGGGCGATGCCGGCGCTCCAGTTGAGGCCGATCGCGACGCGCGGGTGGGCGCGGAACCAGGCGGACAGGGCACTTGCGAAGCAGCCGAAGACGCAGAAGGAGCCGGCCGTCATCACCGCGAACAACGCGCCGAGCAACAGCATCTGCAGCGAGGCCGCGCCGGCGGCCGGATCGACGAACTGCGGCAGGAAGGCCAGGCTGAACAACAGGACCTTCGGGTTCAGGAAGTTCGATAGGAAGCCGACATAGAAGACGCGCGCCAGCGACACCGCGCTGGCGGCGGAAGGCTGGAAGAGCTCTTTCGAGCGGATGCACCGAACACCGAGATAGATGAGATAGGCGGCCCCAGCGAACTTCACGACCGCGAAGGCGATCAGCGAGGTCTGCAGCAGCAGCGACAGGCCGAAGGCGGCCAACACTGAATGGATGAAGATGCTGAGACCGCAGCCGCACGAGCTGGCGATCGCGGCGAGCCGCCCCTGACCCAATCCGCGCGCAACCGCGAGCAGAATATCCGGCCCGGGCGCGACGATGATCAGCGCGCACCCGCCGATGAAGACGATCAGATTCTCCCAGCCCATCGCGATCCGTCCGTTGCAACATCCCGTGCGAAATTCTAACGCAAACTAGGTGTTAGTCAGAGTCGCCGGCCGCCGGACGTTAACGTCCGGCAACAACGCAAGTCACACTCGAATTTGTTGCCTAGAGCCGATCATGGTTTGTTGGAATCGCCGTTGGCGATCCAAAAACCATGTGAATCGGCTCTACACTATTGATAGATAGATCAGATTCACAAGTTTAGATGAAACCGGGAACGGTTCCATCTAGACTTGATCTGATCTACCGCGCCTGACGCCGGTGCGGAATATCGACCAGCTCGAACGACGTCGACTGGTACAGGTCGTAGATCCAGTTGCAAATCAGCAGGGCGCCGTGCGCCCGCCAGCTGTTGGCGGGCTCTTTCTCCGGATCGTTCTCCGGGAAGTAATAGGCCGGCAGCTGAATTTCGGTGCCGGCCGCTACATCGCGGCGATATTCGTCCGCCAGCGTACCGGTGTCATATTCCAAATGGTTGAACATATAGGTCTGCCGCCGACCCTCGTCTCGAATCAGGCACAGGCCCGATTCATCCGATTCCAACAGCACTTCCAGGCCCGACTGCGTCGGAAGATCATCGCGCCGCACTTCCGTATGACGGCTGACAGGTACGGGGATGACGTCGTTGAAGCCACGCAGCAACGTGTCGCGCCCGCCGCGTACATGGTGCGGGTAGACGCCGAACATCTTCTGCGGCAGTTCGTATTTCGGCACACCGTGGAAATGCTGCAACGCCGCCTGCGCGCCCCAACAGATGTTGTAGGTCTCCTGAACGTGGCTCAGCGACCAGTCGAAGATCTGGGTCAGCTCGCGCCAATAGACGACATCCTGGAACGGCAGGGTTTCGATGGGCGCGCCGGTGACGATCAGTCCGTCGAACTTGCGGTCCCGCACATCCTCCCAGGGCTGGTAGAAGGCCAGCATATGCTCGGCCGAGGTGTTCTTCGGCGCGTAGCTCGACGTCGTCAGCAAGGTGAGTTCGATCTGCAATGGAGTCGCACCCAAGAGACGAGAGATCTGCGTCTCCGTCTTGATCTTTTCCGGCATCAGGTTGAGCAGCGCGATTTCGAGCGGCCGCACATCCTGCCGCACCGCCGCTCCCTCGGTGATCAGCAGAATGCCTTCATTTTCCAATGTCGCCTGCGCCGGCAGGTTGTCCGGAACCTTGATGGCATGAATCCCCGTCCTTCTCAGGTGCTCTCAATGGAAGCTATCTGGGCACTATAACTGAAAAGGCAATGCGCGTGTCGCCCCAATCACGCCTCTCGCCGCGACTTTAACAGATTGGCAGATTTGGAAGAAATTGGAGCGGGCGATGAGATTCGAACTCACGACTTCAACCTTGGCAAGGTTGAAGTGACGGTTCGACGGCAGCGACTACAATCGCCAAACATACTAATTTCATTGACTTATCCCTGACATCAGACGACATTATACGTCGCAGTTACTCGCTACAACTGTAGCCTAGGTGTAGCCCAAGTGTAGCCCAGACGAAATAGTGACGATGAAGCTCAAACTAACGAAGCGCTCAGTGTCTGACATCAGCGCCCCTGGGACACCCTGAGGTGTTTTCATAAGGGAGGATTT
>JAPPPC010000562.1 GCA_028817685.1 Rhodospirillaceae bacterium | reverse complement strand
GCCCAACGCGCCGATCATGTCCCAGTTGAGAGCGTTTCGCCGGTCAGGCCTGTCGATAATGATTCTGGAAAGTTTACCGTCGCGCGAAACGCGGATCATGCAACTTCTTTGGTGTCGCCGTTATCGCCATTGTCACCGTTGTCGCCCTTATCATCGTCGTCATCGACAGCCTCACCCGTGTTGTAACGAGCCACAGCCTTGACGGAGAGGAAGATAGAGCGACGGACCGCCGCGTCCGGGATTGCCCGGTAGGCTTTGACGAATTCCTGGACCTTCGGCTCGTCGAACGGGTTTTCATCCGGGGTAATGGATGGGGGCGTCGCTTGTGCGGCTGCCTTCATGTCAGACGGCATATCGTCGAAGAAGAAGGAAACCGGCACGTCCAGCAGCTTGGCAAATTCATGCAGCTTGCTGGCGCTAATCCGATTGGTGCCCTTTTCGTATTTCTGGAACTGTTGAAATGACAATCCCACGCGTTCGGCCAGATATGTCTGGCTGTAATCCATCATAATGCGCCGATACCGAAGGCGGCTTCCGACGTGACGGTCAATTTCGCGAACCTCATCCTTTGTCAGCTTATTGTGCTGCGCGGGCATCTAAAACCTCCAAAAACAACAGTAATGACATTGGTATAGCATCAAACCGGGATTCCCGCGATGCTGAAATTGGCTATTCCCCTTACGGTATTATACTACCTTGACCATAGCGAATTGCCTGCCTAGTAGCCCAGCAGCGGAATTCTTACAAGACTCTTTTTGTGTGGGCCGATTGGCCTCATCCCCTAGACTATCAGCACCTTAGGGATAACCGTCGGAGACCCCATGCAAGAGAACCCCACTTCGATGCGCGTGCCGGATGCAGGCGTGCGGTCACTTTTCACCCTCGAATCCCGGTGGCAGGCGTGGCTCGACGTTGAGGCGGCTCTGGCAAAGGCGGAAGCGGAACTCGGTGTCATTCCGAAAGATGCCTGCGACATCATCGTGTCGAAGTCGCAGCTCGACCTGCTCGACAAAGCCAATATCGAGGAAGGCTTGATTCGCACCGCGCACCCGCTGGTCCCGTTGATCTGGGAACTGGCCCGGATTTGCGGCGACGAAGCGGGCGGCTACGTCCATTGGGGTGCCACGACGCAAAACATCACGCAAACCGGCCAATTGCTGTTGCTCCGGCAGGCCCACCGCATCTTTCTCGGTCAAATCGGACGGATATTGACCGCGATGGCGGATCTGGCCGAGCGCACGAAGGATATGGCGTTGCCCGGCCGCACCCACGGCCAACACGCCGTACCGGCGACCTTCGGGTTCAAGGTCGGCAATTGGATCGACGAACTGTGCCGCCATGTCGTCCGCTTCCGCGAGGCCGAGCCACGCGTGTTCGTCGCGATGTTGGGCGGCGCCGCCGGCACCTTCGCCTCGTTCGGCGAATTGGGACCGAAAATCCAGGCGGGCATGGCGGCGCATCTAGACATGCAACCCATGTCGGCGCCGGCACGCACCATCGGCGACCACCAGGCGGAATATGTCTGCCTACTGGGTATGCTGGCGGCGACCTGCAGCAAGATCGCACGCGAAATCTATACGCAGATGAAGCAGGAATTCGGCGAGGTGGAGGAACCGGTGCCGCCCGGCACCGTCGGCAGCAGCACCATGCCGCAAAAACGCAATCCCAAGCTGACCCAGGACATGGTCGCCGCGGCAGCCCAAGTCCGTGCCCTGGTGCCGTTGGCGCTGGAGGCGATGCAAACGGAGCATGAAGCCGACCGGACCACCAGCTTGATGATCAGCCATGCCCTTCAGGATGCCTGCGGGCAGACCGGCGATATTCTCAGCCGGATGGAAACGCTGCTCGACGGGCTGCAGGTCGACGAAGCGCGCATGCGACGAAACCTGGACCTGTCCGGCGGCCTGATCATGGGCGAGGCGCTGATGCTGTCGCTGGGAGCGCATATCGGCCGACAGGAAGCGCATGATGCGATCTACGACGCGGCCCAGGCGGCCGCAACCACCGGTGACTCCTTCGAATCGCTGTTGGCCAAGGACGAAACCGTCCGCGCCCACCTGAATGCGGATCAGATCGCGGAACTGCTCGACCCGACCGCCTATACCGGTGAATGTGCCGCCATTGCGACCCAGCAAGCCGCACACGCGCGGGAGGTGGCGAAAGACTTGGCGGGCATCGACGGCTAGTCGCACTGGGCGCGGACAAACCGCGCCATCCGCTCGAGGACGGTTTCGCGCGCCTGGATATGCGGCGCGTGGCCGCAATCCGGAACAATCAGGCTTTCTGCGGGGCCGCTCACGCCGCGCACGATGGCCTCGACCTGGGCGTCTGTGCCGTACTCGTCATCCGCCCCTTGGATGACGAATAGGGGACAGGTAATTCCGGGTAGTGCGGCCTCGATATTCCAATCGCGAAACCATGGTGCACCCCACATGGTCGACCAGGCGCCGAACATCGCCGCCGTCTGGTCGCCATGGTAGCGGCCCAACCGAACACGAAACCCTTCATCCTGCCATGCGCGGTTGGCAGCGGCGACCCCGGCAATCGATTCCGCCTCGACGAAGACATGCGCGGCTTCGGTGATCACCGCGCGGACCGGCGCTTGCCCTGCGTGCAACAGGGCTATCGTTCCCCCGTCCGAATGCCCGATCAGGATCATGTCCGACACACCGCAAGCGGCGAAGAGCGCAGGCAAAACCTCATAGGCCTCGCGGTCAAAAAAACCGAGATCGCGATCGCCGGCTTCCGCACTCGAATTTCCATGCCCAAAGCGATCGTAAATCAGCGCCGGACAGCCCGTCTCGGCCGACAGTGCATCGGGATAGTCCTTCCACATCCCGATGCAGCCAAGGCCTTCATGCAGGAACACCAGGGTCGGCATACCTTGGTCAGACGTTTTGTCTGGCACAACGCGACGAACGGCAATCCGACCGCCGAGAATTTCGACTAGGGTCACCGCGTCGCGATCTTCGGTGTTCACGAACTTTTTAGCGGACATCGTCTTACGGAGTTTCTCCGAACGCGCTCGGGGCACGCACCCGGTGCGTGAACCGCCGACTTTACGGTGCGTCAGGTTAGGCAGAGACAATCGCGATGACCAGCCCCTTCGGCGGATCGCCTAAGAGTAGGTCGAGCCTACAGGAAATAGGCGCGACCGATGGCCTCACCTGGCCGCTTGACCTTTGATGCAACAAAAGCTACGAGTGCAAAAAATTCCACCAGCAAACAATGCTGGGGATATGAAGGTGCGGGACAGGGAAACGGGAATGGCAGCGCATTTGCGCGTGCAACATTACATGCAAATTTTTTTCGTCGGTAGCGCCCCGAAACAGAGGAGCTGTGCGCGATGACAGCGAGTCCTGATTTGACCGTCAACGATACCGGTCCAAAGCTTCTGCTGTGGAACGCGAAGGAGCGAGCCGACCGTCCAGCGATGCGAGAGAAGTATCTCGGCATCTGGCAGACTTGGTCCTGGAGTGAAATGGCCGACGAAGTCGAAGCCATCGCCGGCGGCTTCAAGGCGCTGGGATTGGCGCGCGGCGACCGGATTTCGATCATCGGCGACAATCGGCCCCGGCTCTACTGGTCGATCATCGCAGCACAGACCCTCGGCGCGGTTCCCGTCCCGGTCTATCAGGACGCGGTTGCGGAAGAGATGCAGTACGTCCTGGAACACGCCGAATCGCGGTTCATCGTCTGCGAGAATCAGGAGCAAGTCGACAAGGTCCTGCAGATCAAGGACGAATGTCCCAAGATCGAAACGGTTATCTATGCCGACGACCGCGGCATGCGGGACTACAACCAGCCCTTCGTGCACAATTTCGACGATGTCATCGCGCAGGGGCGCAAATACAATCAAGACAATCCGGACGCCTATACCTCTGAGATCGCCAAAGGGAAAGGCGCTGATACGTCGATCATGCTCTACACCTCCGGCACGACGGGCCGGCCGAAGGGTGTGGTGCTGACCTACGACAATATTCTGAAGACGGCATACAACGCGGTGAAGTTCGAAGGCTTGCGGGAATCCGACGAGATTCTGGCCTATCTACCGATGGCGTGGGTCGGCGATCATATCTTCTCTTATGCCCAGGCCCTGACGTCGGGGCTATGCACAGCCTGTCCGGAATCGTCGGACACGGTGCTCATCGACCTGCAGGAGCTGGGTCCCACCTACTTCTTCGCACCGCCGCGCATTTTCGAGAATTTGCTCACCTCGGTGATGATCCGCATTGAAGACGCCGGTGCGATCAAGCGGAAAATGTTCCACTATTTCATGGATGTGGCGCACCGTGTCGGACCCAAGCTGCTCGACGGCGAATCCGTTGGGATGGGTGACAGGCTGATGTACGGGCTGGGCAATCTGCTGGTCTACGCGCCGCTGAAGAACGTCCTCGGCTTCACCAAGGTGCGGTTGGCCTATACGGCCGGCGAGGCGATCGGGCCGGACATCTTCAACTTTTACCGCAGCATCGGATTGAACCTGAAACAGCTCTACGGCATGACCGAGTCGAGCGTGTTCGTGACCATTCAGCCGAACAATGAAATCCGAATGGATACGGTCGGCCGGCCGATCGACGATGTCGAAGTCCGTATCGAGGACAACGGCGAGGTCGTCTTTAAGAGCCCCGGAATCTTCCAGGAATATTACAAGAACCCCGAGGCGACCGCCGAGACCAAGACCGAAGACGGCTGGTGCCGCACAGGCGATGCCGGCTTCTTCGATCAGGAAGGACATTTGCGCATCATCGACCGCGCGAAGGATGTCGGGAAACTGAATGACGGTTCGATGTTCGCGCCCAAATATATCGAGAACAAGCTGAAGTTCTTCCCGGACATCTATGAAGCCGTCACCTTCGGCAACGAGCAGGACTATGTCGCCGCCTTCATCAACATCGATTTGAACGCCATGGGCAACTGGGCGGAGCGCAACGGCGTCGCCTATGCGAGCTATCAGGAGCTCAGCGGTTTGCCGCAGGTATCGGAGATCATCCGGGGTCATGTCGAGAACGTGAATGCGAGCCTGGCCGAAGACGCCCAGCTCTCCGGGTCCCAGATCAAGCGGTTCCTCGTGCTGCATAAGCAGTTGGACGCCGACGATGGCGAGCTGACCCGCACACAGAAGGTGCGCCGCCGTACGATCGCCGAAAAATACGGTGTCCTGATCGATGCGCTCTATTCCGACAGGGACCATTGCGAGATCGAAACCGAGGTGACCTTCGAAGATGGCCGCAAAGGTTCGGTGAAAGCCGACCTGATGATCATCGATGTCCCCACCTCCGCCACCGCCGTACCGCAGGCCGCAGAATGAGTGAAACGATGAACACGGAGGCGACCGTAGAACAAACGATTGCCGGGCGGCCGGATCACACCGCCGAGATTCTCCTTTCGGTCGACAACGTCTCGTTGAGCTTCGGCGGCGTGAAAGCGCTGCAGGATGTCAGCTTCGATATCCGCCGCGGCGAGATCCGCGCCATCATCGGCCCGAACGGTGCCGGCAAGTCATCGATGCTGAACGTCATCAACGGCTTCTATCACCCCAGCGAAGGGACCATTACTTACAAGGGCGAAGCGCGCTCCGATATGCGGCCCGACGTCGTCGCGCGCAGCGGCATCGCACGGACCTTCCAGAACATCGCCCTGTTTTCCGGCATGTCCACCTTGGACAACATCATGACGGGCCGGAACACCATGATGAATCGGAACTGGCTGTGGCAGGTGCTGCATATCGGCCCCGCCAAGGAAGAGGAGTTGACGCACCGCGCGAAGGCGGAAGAGGTCATCGACTTCCTGGAAATCCAGGCGATCCGCAAGGTTCCGGTCGGCCGGCTGCCTTACGGGTTGCAAAAGCGGGTAGAGCTGGGCCGGGCCCTGGCCGCCGAACCGGAATTGCTGCTGCTGGACGAGCCGATGGCCGGCATGAACACCGAGGAGAAGGAAGACATGTGTCGCTTTATCCTCGACGTGAATGACGAATTCGGCACGACGATCGCACTCATCGAGCACGATATGAGCGTCGTCATGGATATCTCGGACCGGGTGGTCGTCCTTGACTACGGCATTAAGATCGCCGACGGCACGCCGGACGAGGTGCGCGGCAACCAAAACGTAATCGACGCCTATCTCGGCGTTTCGCACGACTGAACCGCCGACACGCTGATGGCTGGGAAATAGGCGATGGATTTTCTTTACAACGTAAGCGTCGACCCGATCCTACAAATCGTCGAGGATCCGGTATTCTTCATTCAGGTGATCGCCGAAGGGCTGATGGCGGGCGTCATGTACTCGCTCGTCGCGCTTGGTATCTGCCTGATTTACAAGGCGTCCGGCGTGTTCAACTTCGCGCAGGGTATTTTCATCGTCTTCGCGGTGCTGTGCATGATCACCGTGTTCGAATACGGCGTCCCGATCATACCCGCCGTAATCGTCGCGTTCCTAGTCATGGTCGCGCTGTCCTGGGCCATCGAACGCGTCGTTCTGCGCAACATGGTGAATCAGGAAGAGATCATCATGTTCATGGCCACCATCGGCCTCAGCTTCTTCCTCGAAGGGTTCGGCCAGACGGTCTTCGGCGGCGACTCGAAGCTCGTCCCGACCGAAGCCCTGCATCTCGGCCGCGACGCGCTGGTCATCCCGATGTTCGGCAGCTCTATCCGGCTGCAGGAACTGGACCTCACCGCCGGCGTTATCGCTGCCTTGTTGGTCGGTATTCTGGCGCTGTTCTTCCAGAAAACCCCGGTCGGCCGCGCACTCCGCGCCGTTGCAGACGACCATCAGGCGGCGCTGTCGATCGGTATTCCGCTGCAATGGATGTGGGTGGTTGTCTGGTCGGTTGCCGGCCTGGTCGCGCTGGTCGCCGGCATCATGTGGGGCGCCAGCAGCAGCGTCGATTTCAGTCTCGTCGTCATCGCGCTGAAGGCCCTGCCCGTCCTCATCCTGGGCGGTTTCACATCGGTACCCGGCGTCATCGTCGGCGGGCTGATCATCGGGGTCGGTGAGAAAGTTGCGGAAATCTACTGGGGCGATGCGCTGGGCGGGTCGATCGAAGAATGGTTCGCCTACTTGCTGGCGCTGGTGTTCCTGATGTTCCGCCCGCAAGGCCTGTTCGGCGA
>JAPPPC010000442.1 GCA_028817685.1 Rhodospirillaceae bacterium | reverse complement strand
GACCACGCGCGGCTATAAGCCGATCGACGTGATCTACCGGCGCGTCGATGATGACTTCCTCGATCCTTTGAACTTCCGTCCGGAATCGATGCTGGGCGTGCCGGGGATCATGGATGTGTACCGGGCTGGCGGCGTTACGATCGCCAATGCTCCGGGGACGGGTATCGCGGATGACAAGGCGATCTATTCCTATATGGGGGAAATCGTCGAGTTCTATACCGGCGAGACGGCGATCCTGAAGAACGTGCCGACCTGGCGTTGCGCCGAGCCGGACTCGCTGGCCTATGTGCTCGACCATCTGACCGAACTCGTGGTCAAGGAGGTGCACGGCTCGGGCGGCTACGGATTGCTCGTCGGGCCCGCGGCGAGTAAGCGCGAGCTTGCGCAGTTCACCCGAAAGCTCAAGGCGAACCCGGGCAACTATATCGCGCAGCCGACCTTGGCCTTGTCGACGGTGCCGATCTTGACGAAAAAGGGCCTGGCGCCACGTCATGTGGATCTGCGGCCCTTCGTGCTGATGTCGCCCAATGGCATCGAGATCACACCTGGGGGACTCACACGGGTGGCGTTGAAGAGCGGATCGCTGGTCGTCAATTCCAGCCAGGGCGGCGGGACCAAAGATACCTGGGTATTGGAAGAGTGATGCTTGGTAAGACCGCAGGCGGCTTGTTCTGGATGTTTCGCTACCTTGAGCGTAGCGAGAATACCGTCCGTCTTCTCGATGCCGGGTTCCGGATCGCGCTCACGCGCTCCTCCGCGTCTCGGAACGAGTGGGAATCGATCGTGACAACGGCGGGGGTACAGGCAGCCTTCGCCGAACGGCATGACGAATACAATTCTGAAAATGTGATCGACTTCCTGCTGCGCGACAAGTCGAACGCGAGCAGTGTCGTCTCCGTCATCAATACGGCGCGCAACAACGCACGGCTCGTGCGCACGGCGTTGACCCGGGAAGTTTGGGAAGCGACCAACGATTGCTGGCTGACATTGCAGAAAACCTTGGCCCGTCCGGTGCGCGAAAAGGGACTGCCAGACGTGCTTGCCAGTATTCGCCAGCACAGCGCGCTGGTGCGCGGCGCGCTGCACGGCACCATGCTGCGCAATGAGATATACGACTTTGCCCGGCTTGGGACATTCATCGAGCGCGCCGACAACACCGCACGCATCCTGGATGTGAAGTACTATCTGTTGCTGCCGTCCGTTTCTCTGGTCGGTTCGCGGATGGACAACGCGCAGTGGGAGACCATCCTGCGCAGTGTTTCCGCCAATCACGCCTATCGCTGGCTCAATGGTGGCGATATCAATCCGACGGGGATCACCGAGTTCCTGATCCTCGATCGCCGGATGCCGCGCTCGCTCGCTTTCTGCTACGCCAAGATCATGGACAATCTCGGCTATCTCGCAACCGACTATGGCGAGGAGCACGAATGCCACCAGCAGGCCGCTGCGGTTCAGTCGAAGCTGGACGGCAGCACTGTTGCCTCCATTCTTGAGGAAGGCCTGCACGAGTTTCTTGGTGATTTCATCCGCTACAACAACAGGCTCGGTGCCTTGATCGAACAGGACTACCGATTTTGCGACTGAACGTAACTCATGTGACGAAGTATCAGTACGACGCGCAGGTGCCTTACGCCCTGCAACAACTGCGGATGACGCCAAAATCCCGTGCTGGTCAGACGGTCGTGACTTGGGATGTCAGAGTAGAAGGCGGCCGCAAGGAATTGGAGTTTGACGATCAGCACAATAACCACGTCGTGCTCGTCAGCATCGAGCCTGACCGGCCGGATATCACCTTTGTCTGCGAAGGCGTTGTCGAAACGACCGACAATGCCGGCGTAATTGGCCAGCATGGCGGTTTCACGCCGGTCTGGCTATTCACCCGGCCGACGGACCTCACGCGCCCCGGCACGCTGACGCGAAACTTGGCGAAGACGATCGGAACAGGTTTCGACGACGATGTTCAGCGACTACACGCACTGTCGCACGCGATTGCCGACAGGGTGCGCTATGAAACAAGCCGGACCGATCCCGAAACCTCGGCAGAGGACGCGCTGCAAGCTGGCCATGGGGTATGTCAGGATCATGCGCACATCTTCGTAACGGCCGCGCGGTATATGGGGTTTCCGGCGCGGTATGTCAGCGGTTATTTGATGATGAACGATCGGGTCGACCAGGATGCGAGCCATGCTTGGGCGGAAGCGCATCTCGACGGCGTCGGCTGGATCGGTTTCGATGTTTCCAACGGTATTTCACCCGACGGGCGTTATGTTCGGGTCGCAACGGGGCTGGACTATAAGGACGCAGCACCAGTGTCCGGCATGCGGTTTGGCGACAGCACAGAGAACATGACCGTCTCGCTGCAGGTTCAGCAGTAAAACGTTTCGTAAAACAAGTTAGTTTCCTGAAGACAGGGTGTCGTGGCGTGAGCACGATAACGCCCTATTGCTCGATTTGTTGGGCAGTGTAAATTTTCTTGAATAAAGTTCTTGTTAACATTCGTTTCCTTTTGTTAAATAGTGTGTAGAAGATATTTATTTGTTAACAATAGTTAATGAGACGTTAACAAATACATGTGGTCAGTGATTAGCGTTAACAATGTAATTTACTTAAAATTTTACATTGTTTGTCCGGGGGTAATTGGCGAGGAATAGCGCAAATGGGTGACGTGGCTTGCGGTCTCGATGCCTATTTTCATGCCAAATCGAAAGGCGCGAACTCATTGACGGTGGCCATGCGTACTCTGTTCATCGTCGCATCCAAAACGACGAAGCGATGAGCGAGTGGTCGCGCCGAGAGGCAAACGGGCGAATGGGGCTTGAAATGTCGACAGTAGACGAAGCGCATGACGATATAAAATCGCTGTACGAATATTGGTGCAGCATGGCACCGGCTGGCCGGTTGCCGGGCCGACAGCATTTCGACCCGATGGATATCCCGCATCTATTGCCGAATGTTTGGCTGATCGACGTTCACCGCGATCCCATGCGATTCTGGCGCCGTCTCGTTGGCACACGCATTGAAGAATTCGCGGGCCGCAGTCTGGTCAATGGCTGGGTTGCGGACGGTGTTGACGAAAATCGGCAATCGGAAGTGCATAAAATCTTGACCGACGTAGCAATTACGGCGCAACCGAGTTGGCGACGCGGCAAATCGACCATCCGACGTGAAAGAGGTTATTCAGAGCTGGAGCGGATCTATTTGCCGCTGGCGGCGGATGGTGAAACGGTTGATATGATCCTGGCGATGACGCTGTTTTATGAACTGCCAATGCCGGAGGCGACCAACACAGACGATCATCTTTTCACCCGGGAAACACCTGCTTTCGTTTACGGGTGACGTACGTAACTTCGCTCCCCGCGTAACTTTATATCAGCCGAATTGAATTAGCCGCCAGCGGGCCACGCCGCAGTGTCGTGTCCGACATCGTGGAGCGAGGCTTGGCCCGGCTCCAATTCGATATAGCGGATCGCATAATCGTCCACCTGTTCGTCGCCAATTACCTGGTTCAGGGTCAGGTCCGAACTGTCGTCCGCATGAAGCCGGTAGTCCTGCCGCGAGTGAGATCCGGGGATCACGCGCATGGCGCCATTGCCCTTGTCCACTTTACCCAGCGCCAGCCTTACGGTGCAGGTCGCCCAAGGCCGGATCGGCCAATATTGGCCGTCCTGGTGCCAGCTCCGTCGGCGGCAGGCGGAATGCGGCCGGAATGACGTAACCGTCGCGGCGGTACTGGTCGATTTCGGCGGTGGTTAGCATGAAGGGGCCGTTGGATGAATACGTCTGCGCCGAACACTATGCCTTGGGGATTCACCAAACCAGTCATCAGTACCGGTGTTGCGCTAGACTGGCGCATCGAGTGGCGTGAAGGAGAATGGTAATGAAACAACGGCGTCTGTTCATGGCCCGGTTATCTGGTGTCGTCGGAGTCGCTCTGGCGGCATCCAGCGTATCGGCGATAAGGGCCCACGCTGCCGTCAATGACCGCGACGCGATGGCTGTCGCCGAACGGATGCGCCAGTTGGCGCTGGAACAGGGCGACCGGGGCTATGGCGCCGCGGTGATCAAGGACCGACGGGTCGTGGCGGCCTCGCCAAGCCGCGTCATCACCCGTGGCGATCCCACAGCACACGCGGAGACCGAGGCGGTTCGTGACGCGGCGCGGGCCCTGGGTACGACGGATCTCAGCGGCTGCATCCTCTATTCCACCTCGCGGGCCTGCCCGATGTGTGAGGCGGCTGCCTATTGGGGCAATATCGACGGCATGATCTTCGGGGCCGGCCTTACCGATGCTGGTGCGCCACAACTTCATCGCTGTTAGGGCAAGCTGCGCGCGGCGATATGCGATAGTGTCGCTGCATGCTCCGAGCAGAGGAAACATAGATGGTCCCGTATAAGCCTTCGGCCGTGTTGCCGACCCATGAAGTCACCAATATGCCGCCCCATATGGGCGACCAGGATTTGTGGCGAGACGATGCGGTGCTGCGAGAGACGGTCGCGCGCGAAGGCGCCGGCTGGGCGGAACCGCAATTGTCAGCCCTGGGCGAACGAATGGGCGCGGCGGAGATGTTCGAGAAAGCCGAGCAGGCGAACCGGTACACGCCGGAGCTGAAGCCTTTCGACCGGTACGGGATGCGGATCGACCAAGTCGAATTCCACCCGGCCTATCACGATCTTTTGGGGATCGCGATCGAGCACGAGGTGCCGAGCTTTGCGTGGCGGCACGAACGCCCTGGCGGGCAGGTCGGTCACGCGGCGCTGACCTACATGTTTAATCAGGTCGAAGGCGGCGTCATGTGCCCGATGGCGATGACCTATTCGGTGATCCCGGCGTTGCGTGGCACGCCGGCGATCGCCGATGAATGGATACCACGCGTATTGTCGACTTCGTATGACCGGCGCGACATCCCGGCAGGCGAGAAATCCGGCGCCACGATCGGCATGTTCATGACCGAGAAACAGGGTGGATCGGATGTGCGCAGCAACACCACGCAGGCGCAACCGGTTGGTGGGGCGACGGGGCAGGGCGCGGCCTATCGCCTGACTGGGCACAAATTCTTCTGCTCCGCCCCGATGTGCGATGCGTTCCTGGTGCTCGCCTATTGCGAGGGCGGTCTGTCCTGCTTCCTGGTGCCACGCTGGACGCCGGAAGGAGACCGCAACAATCTTTTCATTCAGCGGCTGAAGGACAAGTTGGGCAACCGGTCGAACGCGTCGTCGGAAATTGAACTGCAGGACACCTGGGGTGTGATGGTCGGGCCTGAGGGACGGGGCATCCGTACGATCATCGATATGGTCCAGGGCAATCGGTATTACTGCGCGGCCAGTTCCGCCGGGTTGATGCGCCAGGGACTCGTACAGGCGCTGCACCACACGGCACATCGCTCGGCCTTTCAAAAGCGGCTCGCACAGCAACCGCTGATGAAAAATGTCCTGGCGGATTTGGCGTTGGAATCTGAAGCGGCGCTAGCGCTTACGCTACGGATTGGCCGGGCGATGGACGAGGCAGCGGAGGATCCGATGGCGACAGCGCTGGCACGGATCGGCACGGCGATCGCCAAATATTGGGTGTGCAAACGGGCGCCGGGTCATATCGGCGAGGCGTTGGAGTGCCATGGCGGTCCTGGCTACATCGAAGAATCGATTCTGCCGCGTCTGTATCGCGAGGCGCCGCTCAACAGCATTTGGGAAGGTTCCGGCAATGTTATGTGCCTGGATGTCCTGCGGGCCATGGCGCGGGAAGAGGCGGCAGTTCCGGCTCTATTGTCAGAGTTAGAAGCCGCGCGTGGCGGCAACCGGCATCTCGACGCGGTAGCCGACACGCTCAAGGATACGGTTTCCGATACCACAGATTTGGAAGTCCGTGCGCGCGGGCTGACCGAACTGATGGCCGTTGCCCTGCAAGGGGCGTTGCTGGTTCGCTACGCACCGGCCGCAGTGTCGGACGCCTTTTGCGCCTCTCGGCTGGGTGATAGATGGGCCGGGGCCTATGGCGCCTTACCGGCCGGCGTCGACTTCGACAGCATTATCGAACGCGCTAGTCCTCCAGCTCTGGGATGACCCAAAGCGGCGCACTGCCGCGCGCGACCCGCTGAACATTGTCGAATGCGTTCCGCACCCGCGCCTTGTTGCTTTCGTAAGTCGGGCCCGCCATATGCGCGGTCAAGATCACATTGTCGAGGCCGAACAGCGGGTTGTCCTGCTCCGGCGGTTCCTGGTCGAAGACGTCAAGCCCGGCCGCTGCGATGGAGCCGGACGTCAGCGCTTCGGTGAGCGCCACCTCGTCGATCACCGGGCCGCGCGCCGTATTGACGAGGATCGCCGTCTCCTTCATCAGCGCGAGCTCTTCGGCACCGATCAAATGGCGCGTGGAGTCGTTCAGCGGCGTGTGCAGTGTGACGACGTCGGATTCGCGCAGCAGTTCACGCAGCAATCGGAAGCGGACACCGAGCGAGTCCTCCTGATCTTCCGTCAGCCGTGCGATGTCGTAATAGAGAATCTCCATGCCGAAGGCGGTGGCGAGGCGCGCCGTTTTCTTGCCGATGGTCCCCAACCCGATAATGCCGAGGGTGCGATTGCGCAGCTCATGCAGTTCCGGCGTGCTGTTGCCGCGCCAGTTTCCTGCGGTCACGGTGCGGTGCTGATAGACGAGTTGGCGTGAGACGGCGAGCATCAGCAGCAGCGCGTGTTCGGACACGGCGACGGAATTGGCGCCGCCATTGTTGCAGATCGGTACCCCCGCCTTGCGCGCAGCATTGATATCCGCCTTGTCGTAGCCGGCGCTGAGCAATTGGATAAGCTTCAGATTGGGACCGGTAGCGAACAGCTCGTCATCGACCAGACCGTCGACGAACCCGACCAGATATTCTGCATCCTTCATCGCTTCGACATACTCGGCGCTGCGCGCCGGGACGACGGCCAGTTCGAATCCCGAAGGGGCCATCTCGCGCGCCCGGTCGGCGGCAACGGGAAAATCGGTCACGAAGACGATCCTGGGGTCCATGGTTTCTCCAATCGGATAGAATTCTTGTGGGTGATTAGCGGCCGGAAGTGAACAGGACGAGACCCGCCGGGTCAACCGGCCGCCAGGAAATGGCGGCAGGGTAGAGTTGCGCAGTATAGTACGG
>JAPPPC010000248.1 GCA_028817685.1 Rhodospirillaceae bacterium | reverse complement strand
ATATAGGTGAAAAGATTGGGGCCCGTGGCGTCGAGCGAGTTGTATGTCTTCGGGTTGTTCAGCGTGATCCGCAGCACCCGGTCGGACGGGCGGTCGAATTCGAAGCTCGTGTATTTTTCGTAACGGTCGGTCATTGGTCTCTCCCAGAAAATTCGGTGTGGCGGTCGCGCTTAGTCGACCATGGTCAGGCCGCCGCTCACGCTGAGCACCTGGCCGGTGAGGTAGTTGGAACGGTCGCTGGCGAAGAACAGGATCGCATCGGCGATTTCCTCCGGCTCGGCCACCCGCCGGAAGGGGATGGCGCGGGTCAGCGCTTCGCGCATGCGTTCCGGCTGCGCATTGAACAGCGGTGTATTGGTTGGACCGGGGCAAACGCAATTTACGTTGATGCGGTAGCGCGCCACTTCGCGCGCCAGCGACTTCGAAAAGGCGATGATGCCGCCCTTGGCGCCGGCATACATGGTCTCGCCCATGCTGCCGCCCCGGCCGGCGTCGCTGGAGACGCTGATCACCTTGCCGGCATTGCGTTCGATCATCGGGTCGAGGAAGGCGCGGGTGAACTTCACCGGACCCATCAGGTTGATTTTGACCACTTTTTCCCAGAAATCGGGCTCCTGCTCGATGAAAGGCTGGATGATGTCCCAGCCGGCCACATTGATGACGCCGTCGACCGGACCCGCATCCTGCGCGGTCTTGGCAAAGCTGGCGATAGAGGCGTCATCGGTGAGATCGAGGGGAACGAAGGTGGCGCTGGCGCCGACCTGTGCCGCCGTTTCCGCGCCGCCATCCTCATTGATGTCGCCGAAGAACACGGTCGCCCCCGCCTCGCATAAGGTTGCGACGGTCGAACGGCCGATGCCCGAAGCGCCGCCGGTGACGGCGAATGTCTTTCCTTCCAAATTTATCACTTTTGTCTCCCTATCTGTTCTTCCCGGCGGGCCGTCAGTCGCGGCCGGCCATCATCCGTGTGACGTCATAGGTGGCGACGACGTCGCCATGCTGATTGACGATATTGTTGGTGGTGCTGACGATGCCGCGGTTGCCCTTGCTGGTCTGCCGCACCGCCGTAACTTCGATCTCACCATGGATCGTGTCGTTGACGAAGGTCGGCGCCTTGATCTTCAATGTCGTCTCCAGCATGGCGAGACCGGTGTGCTGCATCGTCGATTGCACGAGCAGCCCTTCGATGAAGGTGTAGCAGAGCGCCCCCGGCACCGGCCGCCCTTTCACCGCGCCATGCGCATCGCCGAAGGTCGCATCGGTGAACATGACCTCGACCATGCCGGTCGCGTTGATGAAATTGACCAGGTCGGTTTCGGTCACCGTCCGGTTGATGGTGCGGAACTTCTGTCCCACGGTCAGGTCGTTCCAGTACAGGCCGAGCCCGACATATTCCAATTCGTTCTGCATATTCCCTTCCCTCTTGCGGTAACGCCTACCGGCTGCTGGTTGCGCGCGCCGGCGCGTCGCGGCCGCCGCTGGCATTGATACGGTCATGGATGTGATCGAAGACGGCGAAACAGGTCTGGAGTTGCGCGTCCGTCAGGCCGGACAGGAACTCCGAGCGCAGCTGTTCGACGATATTCTGAATCTCGCGCACCATGGGCGCGGCTTTATCCGACAGGTGGATCGTCTTGGCGCGGCGGTCCTCCGGGTCGTTGCGGCGCGCCACCCAGCCATCCGATTCGAGCCGGTCGAGCTGCCGCACCAGGGTCGAGCCGCGGATACCGACGATTTCGGCCAGTTCGTTCTGCTGCAGCCCGTCGCCATGGATCGACAGGTAATGCAGGATCAGCCCGCGCGCCTGGCTCAGCCCCAGCGGCCCCAGCCGGAGGTCCAGCTCGGCCCGCCATTTCTGATTGGTCTCGGCCAAACGTCTGGCGAAACTGACGATCAGCTCGTCCGACGGCGTTCCCATATTCCCCTGTCCGCGGTTCAGCGTATTACGTTAGCTTGCTAATTATTAGCGTGCAAACGAATGGCGGGCAATGGCCGGTGCGGGGGTGATTTCGGGGTGCAGAGACTCAGCGCAGGTGACAGGACACCTGGTGGCCCGGCGCGATCTCCTTGAGCGTCGGGACTTCCACCTTGCAGCGCTCTTCCGCATAGGGGCAGCGCGTGTGGAAATGGCAGCCGGAGGGCGGTTTGATCGGGCTGGGAACGTCGCCCTGCAGGATGATCTTCTTGCGCTTGATCGTCGGGTCGGGGATCGGCACGGCCGACAGCAGCGCTTCGGTGTAGGGATGCTGCGGGCTGGTGAACAGGGTCTTCTTGTCGGTGTATTCGACGATCCGGCCGAGATACATCACGGCGATGTAGTCGCTGATATGTTCGACGACCGCCAAATCATGCGCGATGAAAAGATAGGAAAGCTTGAACTCTTCCTGCAGATCCATCAGCAGGTTGATGACCTGCGCCTGGATCGACACGTCGAGGGCGGAAACAGGCTCGTCGCCAATGATCAGCCGCGGATTCAGCGCCAAGGCGCGGGCGATCCCGATGCGTTGGCGCTGGCCACCGGAGAACTGATGCGGGAAATTCTCCATCTGGTTTTGCCGCAGCCCGACCCGGTCGAACAGTTCGGCGACTCGTTCTTCCTTCTCCTTGCCGTCGGCGATGCCGTGCACCTTCAGCAGCTCGCCGACGATATCGCCCGCCGTCATGCGCGGGTTGAGCGACGAGTAAGGGTCCTGGAAGATGATCTGCATCTCGCGGCGGAAGTCGCGCAGCCCCGGCTTGTCCAGCTCGGTGATGTCGGTGCCATCGACTTCGATTGCCCCTTCCGTCGGCTCCAGCAGGCGCAGGACGGTGCGCCCGACGGTGGACTTGCCGCAGCCGCTTTCGCCAACGAGACCGAGCGTTTCGCCCTCGTTGATGTGAAAGCTGACGCCGTCCACCGCGTAAACATGGCCGACCGTGCGAGACAGAATCCCTTTCTTGATCGGGAAATGCTTCTTCAGCCCTTCGACCTTCAGGACCGGCGTATTGCTTGCGCCCGTGGCTGCGACCTCAGTCATTGTCATCTCCATACAGCCGGTCCGAATGCCAGCAGGCGACCCAGTGATCCGGTTTCCGTTCCGTGTAGGGGGGGTAGGCGCTCGTGCATTTATCGTCCGCGAACTGACAACGCGGGGCGAAGGTGCAGCCCGGCGGCAAATTGTGTAGCAACGGCACAATGCCGGGAATCTCCTCCAGCCGCTCGACGTCGTCGGTGTCTTCGCCCTTCATGACGTCAAGGTGCGGTACCGATGCCAGCAGGCCGTGCGTGTAGGGGTGCATCGGCTCGGCGAAGAGGTCTTCGACGCTGGCTTCCTCCACTTTCTTGCCGGCATACATGACGACGACGCGCTGCGCGGTTTCCGCGATGACGCCGAGATCGTGCGTAATCAGGATGACCGCGGTGCCGAGCTGCTGCTGTAGCTGCAGGATCAGGTCGAGAATCTGCGCCTGGATGGTCACGTCCAGTGCGGTCGTCGGCTCATCGGCGATCAGTACTTTCGGATTGCAGGCCAGCGCCATCGCGATCATCACCCGCTGGCGCATGCCGCCGGACAGTTGGTGCGGATATTCGTTTACCCGCTGGGCGGCTTCCGGAATCTTCACCAGGTCCAGCATTTCGACGGATCGTTGGAGAGCCTGCGCCTTGGTCATGCCCTGATGCAGGATCAGCGCCTCGCTGATCTGGTGGCCGATGGTGAAGACCGGATTGAGCGACGTCATCGGCTCCTGGAAGATCATCGACATCTCGTTGCCACGGATGTCGCGCATCTCGTCGTGGGACAGCTCCAGAAGGCTGCGGCCATCCAGTTTGACGGAGCCGCCGACGGTCTTGCCGGGCGGGTCCGGCACCAGCCGCATGACGGACAGGGCGGTGATGCTCTTGCCGCAGCCGGATTCCCCGACGATGCCGAGCGTTTCGCCCTTTTTCAGATAGAAGGAAACGTCATCGACCGCTTTGACGATGCCCTGGCGGGTGAAGAAGAAGGTCTGAAGACCCTCGACTTCCATCGCCAGTTCGGCGTCCTGCGGGGCGACCGGTGCCACCTTCTCGTCACTCATTGTCTCGGTCATCTACTTTGCTCGCCAGAGTTTGCGGGAAGGGCTAGCTGCGCTGTCTTGGATCGAGGATGTCGCGCAGCGCGTCACCCAGCAGATTGGTGCCGAACACGACCAGGCTGATCGCCAGGCCGGGGAAGATCACCAGCCAGGGTGCGACGCGCGCATATTCCGCGGCATTTTCGGACAGCATGCGGCCCCAGGAGGGGTGCGGTTCCGGCACGCCCAGACCCAGGAAGGAGAGCGAGGCCTCGACCAGGATCGCGGAACCGAGCTGCGCGGTTGCCAGCACGATCAGCGGCGCCAAAGTGTTCGGCAGCACATGGCGGATCGCAACGCGCAGCTCGACCATGCCGGCGGCGCGCGCCGCTTCGACGAATGGCATCTCGCGCAGGGCCAAGGTACTCGACCGCACGACACGGGCCACTCTGGGCACCAATGGAATTGAAATGGCGATGATGGTGTTTTCCAGCGACGGGCCGAGCGACGCCGCCATCACCAGCGCCAGCACCAAAAGGGGCAGCGCCTGCATGATATCGATGATGCGCTGCATGATCAGGTCGAACCAGCCCAGCAGGTAGCCCGACATCAGCCCGATGAAGACGCCAATTGCGCCCCCCAGCAGCGTCGAGGCGACGCCGACGATGAGCGAGATCCGCGACCCGTGGACGATGCGCGCGAACATGTCGCGCCCCATCATGTCGTTGCCCATGATGTTGTCCGTGCTGGGCGCGCCGAGCGACAGGGCGGAATTGGTTTGGACCGGATCGTGCGACGCGATCACCTCGGCAAAGAGCGCCATGACCACGAAGACGATGACGATGACGATCCCGGTCACGGCCAGCGGGAAATTTTTCGAGAAATGGACGATGGCGTCCCAGCGCCCTTCGATGTTGGCGCCCGCCCGGGCGAGTTCGGCTTGTTGGTCGATTTGTACCATGACGAGCCTCCCCCTATTCGCCGTACTTGATGCGCGGATCGAGCGCACCGTAGGTCAGGTCGACAATGAAGTTCACCGTGACCACGATCAGCGCGATCAGCATCACGAGGTTTTGCACGATCGGATAGTCACGCATCAGGATCGCTTCGACCAGGAAGTGCGCTACGCCGGGGATGTTGAAAACGGTCTCCGTAATGATCAACCCGCCGATCAGGAAGGCCGCCTCGATGCCGATGATCGTGGTGACGGGCAGGAAGGCATTCTTCAGCGCGTGCGAATAGTTGACCGAGTTTTCCGACGCCCCCTTGGATCTGGCGGTTCGGATGTAATCCTGCCGCAGTACTTCGAGCATCGATGATCGGGTCAGCCGCATGATCAAGGCCGAACTTCGGAACCCGACGGCGGCCGCGGGTATGGTGTAGAGAAGCAACTCGTCCCATAAGTTTTCCGGCGGGTCGGTATAGATCGGGATGTCGCCGAACAGGGCGAGTGACGCCATCAGGATCAGCAGCGCCAGCCAGAAGGAAGGCAGCGACAGGCCGCTCAGGCTGATAACGCGCAACGTATAATCCAGCGCGGTGTCCTGCTTAACGGCGCTGATCACGCCCAGCGGGACGCCGAACAGCACCGAGAATCCGAGCGCCATGATCGCCAGTTTTGCCGTGATCGGAATGCGGGGACCCAATTCGTCGACGGCCGGCATTTCGGAAACGTACGAAAAGCCCAGATCCCATTTCAGCAGGCCGATGATCCAGTCCATGTACTGCACCGGTATCGGCCGGTCGAGGCCAAGCTCCTTCTCGATCTCCGCCTTCTCGGCCGGGTCCACGAAGCCGGCGGAGTCGAACATGATGTCGACGATATTGCCGGGCATCATACGCAGCAGGACGAAAATGATGATCGACATGCCGATGAGCGTCAGCAGCATCAGCAGGAATCGCTTTACGAGATAGGTTGCCAAGACCTTGCCCCCCGTTTGGCCGCCAAATGGCGGCCGGTGCGCGTGATGAAAGTGCTAAAAAAACCGATTAAAAAAAACCGGAGCCGCACAAACGCGCGGCTCCGGGATCTCGATTGACTATTTGTCGATCCAGACGTCTTCCATGCGCCAACCATTGTAAAGGCTGTTCACATGGGCGACGTAGCCCTTCACGTGCTCTTGCCAGCAGGTGTAGGACTGGTTGTGCATGATGATCGGACGCGCCGCATCTTCCTGGAGTGTCTTGTCGATTTCCAGGACGAGCTGCTTACGCGCTTTCTGATCGGTCATCATCGACTGCTTGACGAAGAGTTCTTCCATCTCCGGCTTGCAGTAGCCCGTGTAGTTCCGTTGCGAACCGCAGGAATAGTTCTCGAAGAAATTCGCATCCGGATCGTCCACCCCGACGGCCGTCGCATTCAGGCCGACCATGTAGTCCTTGCGGGCCACGGTGGCGTGCCAGTTGCTTGTCTCGATCGTCTTCAGGGTGCCGTCGATATAGACCTCCTTCAGATGGTCGATCAGCAGCACTGCGGGATCGCGATAGGTGGCGATGTTACGCGTCGACACTTCGACCTTCAGGCGGTTGTCCGGTCCGTAACCCGCTTCCTTCATCAGGGCGCGGGCCTTCTCCCGGTTCGCTTTCACGTCGGGATCGAAGCCGGCAACCTGCGAGATGAACTCGGGCGTGAAGCCCCAGACACCCTGCGGCGGCGGAGACATGGCGCCGCCCATCTTGTTCTCACCCTTGGAGATGATGTCGATGACCGACTGACGGTCCAGGGTCAGCACCATCGCCTTGCGGATTTTGGCGTTGTCGAACGGCGGCTTCGCCTGATTGACGATCAGGTTGATGCTGGCGCCCATGACGCGCTGGCACACGGCGCTCGGATTTTGCGCCGCGACGTCGCGCTGCAACGGCACGGTGACGTCGCCGTTGAAAGCCATGTCGAACTTCTTGGCGATAAAGGCGAGCACGCGGGTCGACCGGCTTTTGATGATCGTCCACTCGATGCCGTCGAGATGCGGCAGGCCCTTCTTCCAATAATCTTCGTTCTTGGCGAACTTGACGCTTTCGTTCTGCTTCAAGGACACGAACTTGAACGGACCGGTACCGATCGGGTGCGTGCGCATCTTCTTCGGCGAGACGTGGCACGGATAGAC